>JAIWHJ010000141.1:0-5525 GCA_048629695.1 Promethearchaeota archaeon | reverse complement strand
CATCTTCATTATGTGAAACGGAAGTGGGACTTTAGTCCCGCCTTTTGAGGGATGCAGTGGCTGTGTTGGACTAAAGTCCCACTTCCGACAAATATAACAAAATAGCATTTTATTTATTTCCACATCCCTTAAACCTTGAACCCGTAAATCAGATAAAATCCAATAAAGCAATTATTATCACTGTTACCAGCATCCCGGCCAAAAAAAATCGGTCAAGGCCGGTCATGGCATGCTCGTGCATGGTATAAAACTTACCGTTAAAACCACGAAGCAACATTGCCTCCTGTATCCTTTGAGAACGATTCCAACTTTTCACAAGTGTCATTGCAAAAAGATGGGCATAAGTTCTGTATGTGTGCAGACTGGTTCCGGGTTTAAAGCAGCGAATTTCGGCAGCCCGTGCAAGTCGGTGGTACTCACTGGAAATCACAAAGAGATGCCTGTATGAAAAGAGCATCAAAAAACAAAGCTTTGACGGCATCCGCAACGCCTCCAGGCCGCGGCCCAATTCCGGCACTGTAGACGTGGCTACAAGTGCGATAAACAAGAGGAAAATAGCATTTGACTTAAGGGTGATCAATGCCGCCAATCTAATTCCATCCCCGCTCAGGGCCAAAGGCCCCAGGCTCATCAGCGCATCCCCGCCATATGTCAAGGGCAGAGTAAGCCAGAGAAAACCGATAAACCCGTTAACCGCCAGCATTCTGCGAAACACCATACTGCCATCAAGCCTGGCAAAGACAAGAAGCATGAATGAAATAAAAAGACCGGCAATCACCGGCACAAAATTCCTGCTTAATGCGACAACAAGCGTTAGAGCTGCCGCGGAAATGATTTTTATTCCAGGGTTGGCCCGATGGAAAAAAGAGTCACCCTTACTAAAAGGCTCTTCAAGCATGTAACTATCCGCAGGTCTAATTTTGATTCCAAAGTAACCCTTTCAACAATCCATGCAGGCAAGGGACTGGAATGAGGAGTCTGTTATGACTCCCTCTGAACGGTTTTCTTGGAGCGTCTCTTACGAAACAGGTGCGTCAGAAACAACGGTGTGGCAAGGGCGCACAGGATGAGGCCGGCCCAGCGAAAATAATAAAAGCAAGCTGATCCCGACTCCACCCCGGCAAAAAATTGCCGGCCCTTGTAGGCGTAATGGCTTGATAGAAAAATAAAACCTACGCAGAACATCAAGTTGAAAGCCCGCCGCCCGCGCCTGACATAGAAATATGTAAAGGATATAGCGTGTACGACAAAGATAGCGGCGAGTATCGTTTCTTTCACAGCGTTTAGATCACTTCCGAGAGCGCCATTACCATTGCGCCTTTGGCTGTTGTATTCAATGGGTCTCTTACTCTTCCCAAATGAGATCAATTATCAATATCTCAGAAACTTTGTTTCTCCGATAAATACAATATGGGATATTTTATTTATATCCCCATATTGTATTTATTATAAAATAACAAATTAATAATAAATTCAAACAGAAATAACTAATTTATGCTGATAATTCAAATTTATGGTCATAAACAGTTTTTTCAAAACCAGCGCCATAGATTAAAAAAAGAATTAGGTAATCCGTCTATCCAGGTGAATTTAAATGATAATAATCGGCACAGTTCCTTGCTGTTCCTGTAATATACCATATCATTTAAAAATAAAAATATTCATTAATGCCTTATAACGAATTTTGGGGAGAACGTATTGTACGTAAACAAAAAATCCATTTTTGTCATTTCAACCACATTCGCTTCGCTAAGGGACGGGGACGAAATAACAATTTCAAATAATTTTCATTCAGATATTATACAAGCTCCCCTAAATACGCTATAATCAGAAAATTACCACTATAGGGATGGGGACGAAATACTCAAGCAACCACAAAAAACAATTATCATAGGTACTATTATGCCTCATGAAAAATTGCCGGTCAAAGTGTTGATTATTGATGAAGAATTTTCTCACCGCACGTCGATTTGCCATTTTCTTGAAAAGCTGGGTATTGAAGTGACGGAAGCTGAAAACGGATATGAGGGACTCAAGGCCATTGAACTTGAGAGGCCTGACCTCATACTTGTGGATCTCTTTATGCCGAAAATGAGCGGCGTGGATTTTCTCTTAAAATTCAAAGAGAAGTATCCTGATCTCCCTGTGATAATTATGTCCGGGGCCGAAGCAATGGATGATATTGTTGAGGCATTGCGTCTGGGCGCCTGGGATTTCATTGTTAAGCCGATTATTCCCATATCCATACTTCAATTTTCCATTAACCGGGTGCTGGCTCACAGCCGGGATATCATTGAACGTAAAAAGATAGAGAAAGAGCTTCGGAAAGCCAAGGCTGATGCTGAATCCGCCAACCTGAAACTCATGCACACCAACAAACTGCTTGAGGAGGCAATAACTACCGCCCAATTATGGGTCGTGAAAGCTGAGGTGGCCAGCAAGGCAAAAGGCGAATTTCTTGCCAATATGAGCCATGAAATAAGGACCCCCTTGAACGGGATTATCGGCATGCTGGAATTGGCAATGGACACAGACCTTGATGACAACCAGAAAGATATCTTCGACATGATCAACAGGGGCGCTGAATCCCTGCTTTACCTGGTCAATGACATACTTGACTATTCTAAAATGGAGGCAGGGAGAATTGAACTCGAGGATATCCCGTTTGACTTAAGGACCACGATTGAAGACGTGACGGACGGCATTGCCGTCAGGGCTGAGCAGAAAGGGCTTGATCTCATCTCGTTTCTATCTCCCGATATTTCCGCTAAACTGACAGGCGACCCCGGCCGTCTGCGGCAGATACTGATGAACCTTTCCGATAACGCCCTCAAGTTCACACATAAAGGGGAGATATTTATAAAAGCTGAAAAAATCAAAGAACTTGAAGACCGCGTTGAGATCAGGTTTTCAATTAAGGACACAGGTATTGGAATAGCGGAAGAAAAACTGGCAATGATCTTTGATAGTTTTTCTCAGGCAGAGAGTTCAACAACAAGAAAATATGGCGGAACCGGTCTGGGTACTACTATATCCAAACAATTAGTAGAGATGATGGGGGGCCGAATCAGCGTGGAAAGCGAAGAGGGCGTGGGTTCCACTTTTGAGTTCACGGTTTCATTTCCCAAACAGAAAGACCTGAAAGACGAACCGGCTAAAACAGATGTGGAATTGAAAGATCTGAAGGTCTTGGTTGCTGATCGCAGCAGCACGATCAGATCCGTGCTGTCAGCGTATCTTGTTTCCAGGGGGTGCAAACCTGTGGAAGTATCCGATGGAAAGGATGTCCTCTCTTGTCTTGAAAATGCTACTTTATCGGGAAAACCTTTTGATCTGATTGTGATCGACTTTCAACTGCCCCATTTAAGTGGTTTTGATCTTCCGGCTAAGATAAAACAGACGGATCAATTCAATAAGCTCCCAATAATATTACTCACATCCGTCGGAAGAATCGGAGACGGTAAGAAGTGCTGCGAATTGGGTATAGAAGGCTATCTTGCCAAACCGGTCAAATCGAATCTGCTGTTTCAGACCATAAATCTGGTTTTGGGACTTGCGACCTCGGACACCCGTGAAGCCCGTCCCTTACCCGGCACTATTACCAGGCATACTGTTTCAGAGGTATACAACAATAAAGACATCCGGATTCTTCTTGTCGAGGATTATCCCACGAATCAGCATGTGGCCCTGACCCATCTGCAGAATGCCGGATACCAGGTCGATCTTGCAGAGGACGGGCAGCAGGCCTTGGAGCTGTACAAACGAAACATATTTCATGTTGTTCTAATGGACATACAGATGCCGGTAATGGACGGCTTTGAGGCTACAGGGGCAATCCGCAGCATGGAGGAAAAATTCGGCAAGGCGGGTGTGGAAAGAATTCCGGCCGGCATGGAAAGGTTGCCTGTCATTGCCATGACTGCCCATACAGCCAGTGACTACCAGGATCAATGCCTTAAAGCCGGGATGGACGATTTTATTTCCAAGCCATTGCGAAGGAAAGACCTGCTTGAGATAGTAAAAAAGTGGACCAAACAGGACCCAGTCCCGGTTCATGAGACAGTTCCGGAACAGGTGGAAACGGCAACGCGGAATCAGGCGGAAGATCAAGCCGTAGAGAATAATGCGCCCATGAACTTTGAACTGGCCCTGGATGAATTCTTGGGAAAACGGGATGTGCTCATAAAGGTAGTGGGGCTCTTTCTGGAAAAAGTGAAGTCGCAGATCATAACGCTGCGTCAGGCCATATCGTACAAAGATGCGGATGTTATAAGGCAGGAGGCCCATTCCATAAAAGGCGGCGCGGCAAACCTGGCTGCAAATGATCTTTCCCAAATCGCGCACGAACTCGAATTAATCGGCAAATCAGAGCATTTGGAAGGAAGTAATAAGGTTTTGAAAAGACTTGAAAAAGAATTTAACCGCATGCAATTATATTTTGACAAAATTTCAGTCTCAGGCGAAAAATAAAAAGGTTCGCTCAAAAATGAGGAACAAAACATGTCGACAAATTCCAAATCAAATGAGATCTCACAGCTTTTTGTATGTTGAAGGCGCAACCATGGTCACCGGGAGGTCCATGGCGTGAAGGGATTCTGAGTGTCCTATAAACAGATGGCCTCCCGTATTCAAATTTCGGCAAATATTTTTCAAAACTTTTTTTTGGGTCGGCATGTCGAAATAAATCAGAACGTTCCTTAAAAATACTATATCCATCTTTTGCGCAATACGGAAATCAGAGTCCATGAAATTAAGCCTTTTAAATGTAATCAATGACCGAATCTCCGGTTTAAAGCGTACCATGCTGGATTTATCCTTGCTCCGCATCAAGTATCTCTTCTTCATTTGAAGGGGAACAGGCTCTACCCTGGTCTCATTATAAATTCCCGCTATCCCGTGTTGAAGTACCTTTGTTGAGATGTCTGTCGCAAGCAGAGAAAAACTGAACCCAGAGCATGTGCGACAAAATTCGCTCACAACCATAGCCAGGGTGTATGGCTCTTCGCCTGAAGAACACGCTGCGCTCCATATCTTGATATGCCGCTTGAACATGGGGCTGTCCGCACGCGTCAATTCCGGCAGGACATTCTGGACCATGTAGTCGAAATGGGTCGGCTCACGAAAAAAGTCGGTCTTATTTGTGGTCACCATGTTGAACAGGACAGGAAATTCTTTTTCCTTCTTCAGCTTGGAAGCGATCACGAATTCATAGTATTCGTCATAAGAGCCGAGGCCGAGTTGTATGATTCTCTTCCTGAGGCGGCTTTCCAGCATCACCTTTTTCCCGGATGTCATTCGTATCCCAAGTTGATCCATTATAAGGTCGCTGAATCGGGCAAAGGTCCTTGATGACATGGACGCGATTATTGTTGGGGAATATTCTGTAGGTTTCATATTAATGAATAGCGCCTGTATTTGTTTCTCACCATTGCCGACCCCTGAAAGTCAATCCTGTACACAATTACATGCGGATGAATCTGCTGAACAGGGTATAAGTACCTTCACGAAAATATTTTCTAAGGGAC
>JAIWHJ010000140.1:0-5536 GCA_048629695.1 Promethearchaeota archaeon | reverse complement strand
CATATGAGCGCGGAGTTTTTCTGCCACAAAAAACAAGAAAATTACCACTAAGGCACTAAAGTATGATTTTGGATGTGCCAATACCTTCTTGGCCCTTTTGCAAAAAATTTTTTTTTATTATATCAGAATTCGTAGTTGCTGAATCATCACAAGGTCATCCAGAAGCCGCAGCACGTCGGTTGACCGCTATTGAAGAAATTTCAGAATTGGATGTCACAAAAAAAGTACGACAAAGGGGCAGGGCTTTAGTTGCGGACTGAACGAGCGTAGATCGATGCATACCAGATAGCAGTTGCAACGGTAAACGGAATACATTTGGAAAGCAAGAGCATTGACTGTATCAGGTGGTATAGGCTGAAGGTTGAAGGCTGAATTTACGGTAACGCTCGATCAAAACATTCAAAACCTTCCACCTTCAGCCTATTCACCTGAGTAGTCACATTATATCAGCTCAACTGGCTCATCAATTTGTCACTGATTTCCTGGATTCCTGCGCTGCCCTCTAATGAAATGACTTTGGGGCCTTCCAGTCCCTTGAAAAAGTTGACAGCCGCCATGGTTCCGCTCGTCTCGTCATAGTAGATGTCATGGCGTTTGTTGATTGCTTCCTCATCTTGATCGTCGGCACGCATAGAAAGCTCTCCACCGCAGACCCGGCATACGAGCTTGCCGTCTTTTTCCACAGGTTTAATTGCATCAAACGCGATATGGTTCGGATGATTATTGTCATTTGCGCATAAACGCCTGCCCATGATCCTCTCTTTTGCAATCTGACGGTCCAGAATGATCTCGATTACAAAGTCCAGGGGCATATTTTCGTCTTTAAGGGCCTTGGCCAGTGTCTCGCCCTGAACCTTGTTGCGGGGGAATCCGTCCAGCAGCCAACCATTTTTGCAGTCGTCTTCTTTAAGGCGATTCAGGATCATGGGGATGGTGATGTCGTCAGGTACGAGATCGCCCCTGTCAATATATTCCTTTGCCTTTTTTCCGAGTTCCGTGCCGCCGCCGATATTCTGCCTGAAGATGGCGCCTGACTCGATATGCGCAATATTGTATTTTTTCTGCACGATGGCGCCCTGGGTTCCCTTTCCGCTTCCATTGGGTCCAAAAGTCAAGATGTTCATAAAATGCTCCTTTTTTTAATATTTTTCCGTTTTATTTGAAAAATCTCTCCTCAAATTATTTTTACCGAATAAACTTGTCAAATATAAACAAAATAGAGGCTATTGCAAATAAAATATGATATTTCATTATCCTTCCTTTACAAATAAGCGCCGGAAGTCCTCGGCTTGCCGCTGCTAAAGGGCAAAACAAAATATTATTTAAGGGATGTGGAAAAGCGCTATATTGAAAGCCAAGACTTGCTTGTGTGAAAGAGAAATTCGGGAAGACCCTGGGGCAGGAAAGTGATTCATGAGAAAAGGTGTAATCAGCGGAATATTGTTCATAGCCATCCTCCTGTTTGGAACCTCCGGGTACATGCTAATTGAAAAGGGTTCCTTTCTGGACAGCCTTTATATGACCCTGATAACCATTACAACGGTCGGCTACGGCGAAACAATTCATTTGGGGGCCGGAGGCAAATATTTCACAATGTGCCTCATTATCGTAGGCGTGGCATTTGTTCTTTATATGTTTGGAGAAATCACGGATGCCATGGTGGAAGGCCGCCTGCGTAAAATGTTCGGGAGGAGAACTATGGATAAGAAGCTTGCAAGTATGAAGAACCACTATATTCTATGCGGCTACGGTCGCATAGGAAAGGTGATATGCCAAACCCTGAAAAATGATAATCGCTTGGTTGTTGTTATTGAAAAAAATCCTGATAAAGTTATCTCGATCTACGAACATGGTATCCTTGTTCTTCAAGGCGAGGCTACTGATGACGAAATTCTGCTCAAGGCGGGAATAAAAAATGCCGCAGGCCTGATAGCGGTTGTTTCATCGGATTCAGATAACGTATTTATCTCTCTATCGGCCAGAGGATTGAACCCGGACCTGTTCATAATGGCCCGCTCATCCGGAGCAGAGGGCGCAGACACCAAGTTGCTGCGGGCCGGAGCAAACAAGGTGATCTCTCCGTACTATATAGGCGGCCGGCGAATGGCAAACATGATTATCAGGCCGTCTGTTATTGATTTTTTAGATCTTACAGTACATACAGGCCACCTGGATTTGCGGATCGAAGAGGTTGCCGTGTCTGAAAAGGCTTCTTATTGTAACCGTTCACTTTTGGATTCCAATATCAGAAAGGACTTCGACCTGATAGTGGTCGCGATAAAGCGAAGTGACGGCGAGATGTTCTTTAATCCCAATTTTCAGACAACGATCCTTGCCGGCGACACGCTTATCGTGCTTGGCAAACTGAACCGGATCAACGCCTTTGTAGAAATTTCTTAGGAACGGGGAAGTTATTTCGTCCCCGTTCCTAAAGTACCTTATAAAATATTTTTGTGAAGGTACTTATACCCGTCTGCGGCATTGATGAACGTTTACATTTAAAGTGATAAATTTAATTTTTGTTGCAATTCTCCCGATAAATCTATAGTAATTAATATATGTAAAAATATATACTTGAAATCCCACCATTTTTAGTATCTTAGTGGTAATTTTCTTGTTTTTTACGGCAAAAAATCAAAAAGGTGAAATATTTTTAAATAGTTACACACAGCTGTTAAGGTACTTATACCCCCTCAGGGGGGTACTGAAAATGGTCCGGAAACTTTAAAGAATTCCAGTTTGTCCGGGTTAGGGCATTGACAAACCCGGCAAAAAGACGGAGAAAACAACCTATGGTTATTGGGAACCTTAAGAAGAGCGCTGTCCCGGTACTGGAGGGTAATTATACACTCAAGATATCCAAGGACCGGCTGGAGGCAATCCTGGTGCCAAAGGAAGGTGAGTCGCTTGACTGGTCTGTCGACATGGACAAGCTCCGCGCTGAAATAATTGAGGCGGGTGTGGAATTCGGACTTTTACCGAAGTTCACAAAAAAGGATGATGAGACCTATTCCGTGGCCCAGGGCTCTTCTCCGATAAACGGGCGGAATGCCACCGTCAAACTGCATATCAAACCTTCAGTAGTACATACACCCAAGTTCAGCAAACCCGGAAAAGACACGGTGGACTACCGGGAACTGGGCAGTATAGTCAATGTAAAAACAGGACAGCTCCTTCTTGAAAAAATACCCCCATCCCCTGGAACGTCTGGGAAAAATGTACTGGGCGATCAAATTCCCGCCAAGCACGGCAAGGATCTCAAGCTGAAAGTCGGGAAGGGAACAACTATATCTGAAGATGGGATAAAAATACACTCTTCACTGGATGGTAAATTCATGACCGTTGACGGCAAGCCGTGCGTTTTGGAAGAGCACACTGTCGGCGGGGACGTTGATATGAGTGTCGGAAACCTGGACTTTGTGGGCAAAACACTGAACATTCAGGGATCGGTATTACCAGGTTTTAAGGTGCGATGTGTTGGAAACATAAACATTAACGATTCAATCAACAGCGCCCGGGTGATCACGAACGGCAGCCTGACCGTGGGCAACATAGTCGGAGAAGATGCCGCGGTCAAGGCCAAGGGGGATCTTATTGCGGGATTTATCGAGAATGTTTCTCGGATTGAGACCGGCGGTGAATTGATAATCAAAGACTATATCATCCAGGGCGGCACAAAGGTCGGCAAAAATCTCAAGGCCCTTCAGGGCAAGGGCGTGATAATCGGCGGGACACACATGGTATGCGGCTCAATGTATGTAAAGGAATTGGGCTCCGAGGCGGAAGTTGTGACTGAAGTGGCTGTTGGAATTAATCCGGAACTTGAGGAAAAAAGGCAAAAACTTATACAGGAAAAGGACGTATGGCCGCAGAAAATGAACGATGTCATAAAAAATCTTTCCGTTTTAAAACAGATGAAGAAACAAGCCGGAGGAAAACTTCCGCCGGATAAGGTAAAACTGATGAACAACCTGAATACGATCCTGCCCAAAATTATGCAGCAGGTGAGCAAACTGGAGGAAATGGAAAAGCAATTTGAAGAAGAGAAAAACCGGATGGTAAATGAAAGCATCTATGTTTACGGCAAATTATATCCCGGCGTTAAAGTCAGGATCGGTGATATTACCCGGATCATAACTGATGAAGAAAACACGGCCGTAATAAGCTTCAACCCTCAACTCAAACAGCCCATCCATATAAGATCCATGTCCAGGGATGAACTCGAGGAAGCCGGGCAGCTTGATTGATTGTTAACGGTGCGTCAAAGTTATCATTTCCCTTACCGCCTGATCAAGTCCAACCAGAATTGCGCGTGCCATGATCGCATGGCCGATGCTTAACTCCTCAATCGTGCCTAGTTCCGCAACCCTCTGCGTGGTAAGATAGTTCAATCCGTGCCCGGCGTTGACCTTGAGTCCCGCTTCAAAGGCCTCCTCCGCAGCCGAGGCGACCAGATCGAATTCTCTGTTTTGATCCGTCTCCGTTACCGCATCACAGTACTTGCCTGTGTGGATTTCCACAAATGTTGCGCCTACATCTTTAGACGCCTGAATCTGGTCGGAATCCGGATCGATAAAAAGGCTCACAGGGATGCCTGCATTTGTCATTCGCAAAGTCGCTTTCTTGATTTTCTTCTTCTGGTGAACTACATTCAAGCCTCCCTCAGTGGTCAACTCCTTTCTCTTTTCAGGAACAAAAGTCACCATATCGGGCTTCAACTTAATGGCGATCGCTATGATTTCCTCTGTTGCGCCCATCTCCAGGTTCAGTTTGGTTTTAACTGTTTGTCTAAGCAGTATCACGTCCCTGTCCTGAATATGACGCCGGTCCTCCCGCAGATGGACAACGATTCCCCGGGCCCCGGCCAACTCGCAGATGGCGGCTGCCTGAACCGGATCAGGTTCGTTGATTCCCCTGGCCTCTCTCAGGGTTGCGACATGGTCCACATTCACTGCAAGTTTTATCATTTTTCCTCTCCTTTCTTCCATTACAAATTTTTCAAGTAATATCTCTTCTTCCGTCTTCATGGCCGCGGCCTCTTGATCCGATTTTTCATGGTCAAACCCCAGCAGATGGAGGAGTCCATGAATAAGAAGCTCCGTAATGCGGCGGTGGATGGAAATATTTGCTATGCGTGCTTCCCGTGCCGCGGTTTCAACCGAGATCACGATATCCCCAAGCAGGTCATAATCCGGGATGTCCGGCCCATCCTGCATAGCAAAGGCCAGGACGTTTGTGGGTTTTGATTTCCCGCGATATGTACTGTTTAGTTCCGCGATCCGCGAATCAGATACAAGAAGAATGCTAAGCTCTCCCTTTTCACGGCCGCACAAACCTAAGAGCCTCTCGGCACAGGTCCGCACATAATCAATAGATACCGGAACAGGGCCGGTCAATTCGGACGAGATAAGCACAGCCATTTTAAGAAACCTTGGCGTAAATATTCGGCAGCACTCCACAGGAAGGCGATCAGGCTGCCCAGCATACCTAAGTGTATAGCTGATCAGCCTGCTCACCTCCCTGTGAAGCGCTGCCA
>JAIWHJ010000139.1:0-5549 GCA_048629695.1 Promethearchaeota archaeon | reverse complement strand
TTTCACAACAACACCCGATTCAACAAGAAGTATAGCATAAAATCATAGGCGTTCCTCTGAACCCTAATGAGCCTACTGCATTTGAGAATGTCAAAGATATGCTGGTAAAATTGGATATCGATTGCCCTGTTTGGCTTATCGGTGTAAATCAATAACCATATTTCTTTTTTATCTCTATTATTTCTTTATAACCACCGCATTTTTCAAAGATTTCAAATAATCTCCGCCGGCGTTTTGATGAATTTTTTCCTGGCCTTTGTAATTTTCAGTTTTATTTTTATGATCGGATTTCCTCAAGATATTACGGGAAAGAATTTGTCTATTATTAAAGCAGATGAAAATTCTGGACAAGCAAGTATTGTTATTGATGAAGAAAACGCAAAAAGCGTTAAGGACGTCAAAATTCAAGTTTCGGGAACAATCAAAGATAGTCCGGCAGATAAGGCAGAAATAAAAATTGGCGACACAATTATCCGGGCGGATGAAACAAAAATAAACAGCATTGAAGATTTACAAAATTACACGCAAGAAAATCTTGGCGAGCCAATGGTTTTAAGCATTACGCGGGGAAATGAAAATCTTACGAAAGAAATAATTCCACGAGAAAATTATCCGGAAGATGAGGGAGCAATGGGAATATCTCTCGCGCAAACCGCGGTTGTTTCCTATTCTTTTTTGGAAGCGATAAAACAAGGATTTGAATACACTATTCAACTGACGATATTTATAATTATGGCTTTCGCCAGTATTATCTGGGGGCTCGTCACAACCGGCAAAACAGTCGCGGAAGTTTCCGGTCCCGTTGGTATCGCCGCAATGACCCAGCAGGCGGCAAGTATGGGATTTTTAACGGTTTTGAATTTCACAGCTCTAATCAGTGTTAACTTAGCAATCATCAACGCTCTTCCTCTGCCGGCTTTAGATGGGGGACGAATGCTATTTCTTCTTGTTGAAAAAATAAAAGGCTCGCCTTTAAATCAGCAATGGGAAGCAAAAGCGAATAATTTAGGGTTTATGCTTCTAATGGGCTTAATGGTTGTCGTAACTTTTAAAGACATCGCGAAGCTTGATTTGATTGGAAAAGTAATGGGGTTATTTGGATAAAAGTTATTTTAATCAATTCAAATCTTAGTTGACTTCTTTTTTAAAGAAAAGAAAAATCCAGCTTCTCAAAAATGAAAAACTGGACTGCGATGGACTTTATTCTTTCTTAAAATCTATAATTACTTTAACTGTAGGAATTTTTTTAATATAATCACATAGTTTCTTTTTCAGGTTCAAAATCCAGTTGATACATGATTATGGCGCTCTCATCGGAAGTCATTATATCCATCCACCCGGAGCGTAGAACCAGTCCCACATACAATATGGCCTCAGGCCCGTCAGCGACTGACTTTTCTCCCTCGGGCACGTCCTGAAGCCTTAACTGGCAGTCAGCCACATAACCGTCGATTTTCCGGGTCCGCCATAGTTCAGCAAGGCCTATACCATTCCAGACCAATCCGTGAATCTCTCCACTTGGATAACTTTTAATTTTTTTAAAAACACGGGATGACGTGGACAGATTCTTGTTTAAGATCACATCCTGGATACCGTCATTATTTATATCCTGGACCACGATCCTGGATGGAACATATATCCTTTCCGCCTCCCCCACCGACGGTCTGGTCTTGGCCGGGCCGTGATCACCGATATAATTTTTGGTTCCGCCGTAATGGTCATCGCTTTTCCAGAGGAGTTTGCCGCCCGGACGGTATACCCTTAAGCGATCGGAATCATCAATGGCCACAATCTCGGCCTGACCGTCGCCGTCAATGTCGGCCATTGAAAAATTAAACAGATTGATTATCTTGGGTACTGAAAGCCTGTCCCCCAGCTCAAGATTACCATTGTTTATCGTCATTCTGAAGATGCCGGGCGAAACGGCCCCGCGACTGTCACCACGCTGGCCGGCCAGGATTACACCCTCGCCCGGGACTGCAATAGTCCTTATAAACCGTCGTGCGTCCTTGAACAGGTATTCAAACTTTTCGCCCTGCCATTCAACACCAAACGAATTTGGTATAAAATCGTCCGCGCAACTGATGTAGACCTCGTCTCTGCCGTTATTATTCAGGTCGGCCAGGCTGACGCGGTGAATCACGTAACGGGCAAGCACCGGGATGGTATGGAATTTTTCAAGCCTGTTACCTGTGCGGTGGTAAAAGCATATTTCCGTTAGCCCTGCTATTACCACGTCATCAGCGCCGTCGCCGTCAATATCCCCAACATCCATTGCCTGAATAAACAGGTTCAGGTTCTGGGTTTTTGTGAAACCCAGGGTCCCGGTAATCCCCGTGGGCCTGATAAAGGGTGAAGAGCCATATCCGCCTTCAGGGGTATACATAAATGCCCGTTCAGGGTGCATGGTCGTATATGGAGAAACAGCCGGGGTACCGGACGGCGCCGCGGTCCGGCCGAGTCTTGAAGCAGGCCGCTTGTAGCTGAATATTTTTTCCGCAATATCCCAGGCCAGGTCGTCGATCGCCACAATGACATCGTCTTCTTTTGCCGCGGTGGAATAAAAGCTTTCAGGCGGTGCGGATCCTGAAACATAATAGACTTTTGCGTCAAGGCTTACTCCACCGCCGAGGGCTGTAAGACTCCCGGCAACAACGTAGTCGGAATGAAGCCTGCGGCCGAATTCAACAAATTCCTTAACACCGGAGATCTTGCCGGAACCGGCCAGGGCGCTGTCGACCATGCCTTTGTCTATTATTCTGATTCCTACGCTGCCTGCCAGTCTGCTTGCCAGCATATCCCTGATTCCGCTGCTCAGATACGAGAGGTCCCTGTCGGCATGGACCTCAAACGGCAGGAACGCTACACTGCGGGACTGGCCCAGGGCCGGGGTCATGGTAAAGAGCAGGACAATGCAGGACAAAATCAACCATGAGAATAATATATAAGGATAACGGAATTTTTTCATAACATGATTTCCCTGTTGTGATTTTTTTTGTTTCGTATTCGTTTATCAAAACAGGGTATAATACTTTAATAATCAGGGTGTCGGCAAGTCTTTTTGTGTTTAGAGGTTCAAAGGTTCAGAGGTTCCAGAGGATAAAAAATAATTCTGAATACTTTATGGGTAAAGGGCGGGGGCTTGTTTGGTGAAAGCAATGGCATAAGGAAAAATCGCAACTTGATTAACCCGGAACCTTTGAACCTGTAACGATGGTTACAGATTTTTTTTACAAAAAAATCAATTACTTTCTTGCCCCATTGTCGTTTATTTGTATTAATAGTAAATAATGGCTTTAAAGAGTCCGATTTCAGATTTTGTTAATATTTATCTTTGCATGGCCTATAAACCCTTTTTTCATAATAAATTGCAGAACATGATGCCCTTCGGGCAAGGGCTTCCCAATTGAAATCAATTGTCAATATTTCAGAAACTTTGTTTTTCCGATACATGAACATAGTGCCCTATGGGCAAAGACACAGAATAATCAATTTTTTTTATTATTATTTTAATGAGTTGTTGGTGTGTAAGGCGGAGCCTTTAGGTATGCATTCCCAGGCGGAGCCTGGGAACGAGGGCTAAACGCACCCTACTGCAGAACATAGTGCCCTACGGGCTGAACCCTGAACCTCTGAACCCAGACCCATGGACCCCTTTCCGGATATACTTAAATCACTACGCTGGCAGGACCTGGCGGACATCCTGATAGTCTCATTTGTCATATACAGGATTATTCTGATAATCCAGGGGACACGTGCGGTCCAGATGCTTGCGGGTATTGCTTTCCTGATCATCGTATACTTCGGCGCACGGGAACTTGAACTGCTCACCCTTTACTGGCTGCTCGGCACTGTTTTAAGTTCTATTTTTCTGATAATTATTATTATATTCCAAAGTGATATCAGCCGTGCTCTGACACAGTTCGGGCGGTCGCCTTTTGCCAAATCCCACGCTGAAACATTGCAGGCAATGGATGAAATTGTAAACGCCGCCGTGTACATGTCTGAACACGGGATAGGAAGCCTCATGGTCATTGAACGTGAGACCGGCCTTAAGAATTATCTGGAATCAGGCCACTCCATTGATGCCAGGCTGAGCAAGGATTTGCTTGTCAGCCTTTTTCTCACCAGCTCGCCCTTGCATGACGGGGCCGTGGTGATCAGCAGGGGCCGGATCGCAACAGCCGGGTCTCTTATGCCGCTTACCCGGAATCCGTACATCAGCAAGCAACTTGGAACGCGCCACAGGGCCGCCATCGGTATTTCCGAAGAAACCGATGCCGTGGTTGTCGTGGTCTCAGAGGAGACACGACAGATATCTTTGGTCCAGCACGGCGCCATCACAAGGGATCTTGACAAGATTTCCTTAAAAAGCCGTCTTGATACAATTTTTGTACCCAAGGAATATCAGACCCAGTCATTATGGAAAAACTGGTTAAGCAGATCATAGACCGTTATTCACGGCCCAGGCTGCAGTCATGGCCGAAGAACTGGTCGCTCAAGCTCCTTTCCTTATTTTTTGCGCTCTTTCTGTGGTATTTTGTCGTTGGCGAGGACAAGGTGGACATGACCGTGCGTATTCCGGTCGAAATCGTGAACCTTCCGCACGACCTGGTCATCTCCAACCAATTCAAGAAAGAACTGGAAGTCAGTGTAAGCGGTCCCAGGGGACTGATTCGGGGAATATCGAGACAGGATGTCAGCCGGTCCGTGGATCTTTCCAAGGCAGCGCCCGGGACCGAGGTTATCCACAATGAATTGGACTCTATCAGGTTTCCCAGGGGGATCAGGGTGCTGCGCATTCAACCCGCCAATATTATTTTACTCCTGGACAGGCTGATCCAGAAAAAGCTGACAATTAAATACATAACCAGAGGATCCCCGGCAAAAAATTACGAAGTCGTCTCAATACTTCTTGATCCGCCTTCGATCACTCTTACAGGGCCCCAGGCTCTTTTAGGGAATGAAGAGTTTTTGACAACCATCCCGATCGATATTTCCGATCTGAACGGCCCCAGTCTGCGACAGGTCAGCCTGGACCTTAAATCTTCCATTGCAAACCTGATAGGCGAATCCGTAGTAACCGCCCGGATAAGCATAAAGGAAAAAACAGCTAAAAAAAACATACCTTCAGTTCCAGTCAAGTTAACTCAGACCAATGAAGGTTTTACTTACATTTTATCCCCCAAGACGGTCAAGGTCCAGGCGGAAATTCCCTTAAGCACAATAAGGAATACTAAAAAACTAAATACATTATTTAATGCCGAAGTCCGGGCCGGGAGTCTCTCTGCAGGCAGACACGAGTTAAAAGTAGAAATCAAGCCTCTGGAACATGGACGCATTATAAAAATTTCACCCGAAAAAGTGACCATAGAAGTCAGCGAACCAAAACCCTCACTTAAACCTTAGTACCTTAGAAAATATTTTCTGCGCGTTTCTGGCAGGAAATATTTTCGTGAAGGTACTTATCCAGGACCTTTAAAGAATTCCAGTTTATCTGGGTTAGGGATGTGGAAATAAATTGTACTTCCTGGCATCTTCATTATGTG
>JAIWHJ010000138.1:0-5563 GCA_048629695.1 Promethearchaeota archaeon | reverse complement strand
ATAGAGAACGGCAATTCCTTTCTCGTTGTCAGCAACCTTTTGCAATGTCAGGGGATGGCAAACACGAACACGGGTCCAGTGGGGTGGTTGTTTGGGCCCGTCTCCCTTGGAATAGAATTGTGAGGAAAGCTCTGTCAGGCCGTAGAGGTTAAAACAATATTGTTTGGGGATGTCAAAAAAAGAGCTGGTCAAGGCCAGGAAATCATCCCTGTCCAACTCCCGGCTTCTGCCTTTGAACCCTCCGGCGTCAAGGAGTTTACTTCCTTTGGGTAGTGGAAGGGCAGGGATTTTGTTTTTAATGCTGTCAATGAAATTAACAAAGCCGAAACTGCCGCCGATCACGGTGAGTGGTACTTTGTCGTCTATGGCTTTATTTATAAAATCAATGGCTTGGGAACTGAGAAAATTCCCTTTACTCACGGCATAAAAGGGTGTGTCAAGGCCCCATTTTCCGGCAATGCGACTCATGCCATAGGTCATGATAATATCCTGTGCCTCTTCAGGTGAGGGAATCAGCATGAGAAATCGGGTTTTGGTCTTGTCGGCAAAAAGGTGTTTTTTGCAATTTACCAGAATGGAAGTCTCCATCAAATCAAGGTCGCTTTGGTCAAAACAGGATGAACCCCGGCCCTTGCCACTGGTGCCGCTGGTCTGAAAGGTCCGAATCTGTTGCTCGCCTGCAAAAAAGGTTATTTCTTTGAAGACATTAAGACCGATGGGTGGAATATCTTCAAATGAGGGCAGGTTTTCAGGGTCTATATGTAAAGATTGGTAATAGGCTCTGGCAGGTGCAAGATGGGTATATTGAAACTCAAAAAGAGCCTTGGCCAGCTCTGTAAAGGACCCCTTTGATTCATCTTCAATAAAACATTTCACCCGTGCGGTTATCTGTTGTTTGTTTTCGTGCAGACTCATGATAATTGTTGGCTTTCTCCTAGGGCGGATGGTTCCTGTGCGGGCCCCATAAGACCAGGGCGAGCGCATGAAAAATGCAATAAAAACGGTAGATTATCAACTACGTTAAAGTAAAATTCAGGCAAACTGTATTGAATATCGAATTGAAATTACGACAAAATACGCAATTTCTAAGGCGTAAATTTCATGGCTTTGCCCTGAGGGACAAAAATGGTCCCGGGATTTAAACATGAGTTATGATGGATTACGTTTGAAAATTACAATTTTCCACAAGATAATGATCTATATTGTTATTACGATCATTGTCACGGTCGGGATCTCAACGTATATATCAGTAATCAGTGAGTCGCATCTTCTGAGCAGGGCCTTGGACCGGGCAGCCTGCGAGATGGGTGGGAATTTTGCCGAGTGCACGAAAAACGCCTTTGGTTCGCTGAACTGGATTTATGTGGAAAAGCAGTTGAAAAAGGCTGTTGAGAATGAACAGATTGAAGTGATCTATGCAAAAATCGTTAATCCGGCCGCTGAGGTCTATATGGCTAATGATACGCGTTATTACGGTAATTCCGTTAATCCCGCACTGCTCTCGGGCGCAAGGTCTCTGCTGACTGACTTTGGATTTGAAGATCCTGAATTGTCAGGCAATCTCCTGGTCTATCCCATTGAGATCGGGAGTGAGAAATGGCATGTTCTTCTGGCATATTCTACAGAACCGGTCAAAAAGGCAATTCGTGAACTTGTCGGTCGGAACCTGGTATTCGGCGGTCTGATAATGCTTTTGGGGATCTTTGTTTCCTATATTGTATCAAAGTCGATTTCACGTCCAATTGGAACACTTGCTTTGGCGGCCGGGGAAGTGGCTGAAGGCAATTGGAAAACCGTGGATATTGATTCCAAGGATGAAGTCGGGTCCCTTGCTCATGCGTTTAACATGATGATAACAAACCTTCAGAAAACTACCGATAAACTCAAAAAATCAGAAAAAGAACTGAAGTTGCATAGGGACAACTTAAAAGAACTGGTGAACGAAAGAACAGCGGAACTGGAACAGGCTTACGAAAAATTGAAAAATACCCAGGCAACAATAGTCCACCAGGAAAAAATGGCCTCAATCGGGCAGCTTGCCGCCGGAGTTGCACATGAGATTAACAACCCCACAGGATTTGTACGGAGTAATCTTAGCACCCTTGACAAATACATTGGCAGGTTAACGGAATTTCTTAAGGCACAGGCCAAAACAATAAAGTTAATACCTGAAAACAGCAACACCTTAGAACTATCAAAAAAAAGAAAAAAACGATTGACAGAATCAGGCATGATGAATTATAAAAACTGTTTGTCCTGATATCCTGAAAATGCAATAAGCATGCAAAAACGGTTTTTGCGGGATCGACAGTGTTAAACTTTGCCTTTTGAGCGAGCCCTTATGTGCAGGCTGAACTGGAGATAATATGATTGAAGTAGAAGTAAAAGGTGATATTGAGCATGCCATTCGACTGCTGAAAAAAAAGCTTCAGATGGATGGGATCAAGAAAGAGTTGAAACGGCGTGAATATTATGAAAAGCCCAGCGTGAAGCGACGCCGGAAGCAGGCGGAAGCCAAGCGTAAACTAAGAAAATTTATGCATAGAATGGCAAGGGATTATTAAAGATTCAAATACCGACAGGCTTGATACTATCACGGTGGGTAAGTCGCTGGATGATTTTCAGGATTTTTTTCTCCACTATCTGGCGGCAGAACGTAGACTGGCCGCAAACACCATTCAATCTTATCATTCCGATCTTGTATCATTCCATGACTTTATTGAAAAGTCGGGAGTCAGGGAATGGCGTGATGTTACGATCGGACATATCCGTGCCTATCTGACCAGATGCCTCAGGAACGGCATCTCCACCCGAAGTAACGCCAGAAGGGTTTCAACGCTTCGTTCTTTTTTTCGCTTTCTTGTTTCCGAAAATCTGATTCCGGTCGATCCTACATCTATAATTGATCTGCCGAAATCAGGGCGGTTTCTACCCAGAGTGCTTTCCGTTTCCGAGGTTACGGAACTCCTTGAGGCGATAGACGGTTCAGATCCGTTGTCACTCCGCAATGCGGCTATGCTTTACCTTTTGTATGCCACAGGGCTCAGAGTGACGGAACTCGTGAGTCTGCCGGTTGCTGTTCTAAATATGAATGCAGGTTTTCTCCGCGTCCTTGGAAAGGGTTCCAAGGAACGGCTTGTACCATTTGGTGATGCGGCCAGGGAAAAGATAGAGGCGTATCTAAAACCGGCGCGTTCGAAAATCCTCAAGGGAAAAGTAAGCGATTTTCTTTTTGTCACCCACAGGGGAACTGCCATGACAAGGATGCGTTTCTGGCGGATTATCCGGGAGACGGCCTTTGCCGCAGGAATAAAGAAGAAAATCAGCCCTCACATGCTAAGGCACTCTTTTGCCACACATCTGCTGGAGCATGGAGCGGATCTCAGATCTGTTCAGATCATGTTAGGACATTCCGATATAGTAACTACCC
Source organism: Promethearchaeota archaeon (assembly GCA_048629695.1). Classification (GTDB taxonomy): domain Bacteria; phylum Desulfobacterota; class Desulfobulbia; order Desulfobulbales; family DAOVYS01; genus DAOVYS01. Next base: position 2,133 of record JAIWHJ010000138.1, on the reverse strand, counting down.
AGATCTACACCCATGTGGACAAGGACAGACTCAAGTCTATTCATCAAAAATATCACCCCAGAGGTTAAATTATAGGTTCAGGGTTCAGAGGTTCAGAGGTTGACAAACTCGTGATGCTTGCCGGGTGAAACCAATGGTATAAAAAAATCGCAAAGCGATTAACCCTGAACCCTGAAACCCATAACCTTTAATCTTCCGGCATGTCTTCGGGCCGGTTTACATTGTGGAACGTGTTGGATTTCCGTGTTACCGAGAAGATCTCATCGCCTGTGACCCGCCTTACGCGCAGGTCGTCAAACAACAGCCTCACCTTTCTTTCATGTTTGATCAATTTTTCCTCCACCACGGAAAATATGTCCCTGCTATACACAGCGAATAACGGCTCGGGTCCTGAATCCGGCCATGGGAGAACAACATCCCATTCCCCCGGCAGATCGCACAGGTATCGGATTAAGTCCGCATCTGGAAACGGCATGTCGCAGGCCGTTATAAATGCCCGGCGTGTTCGGATCTGTTTTAATGCGGCATGAATGCCTGCCAGCGGACCGGCTCCCACAAACGTATCCTCAATCTCCGGCCAGCCGAGAAATCCGTAAACATCCGGGGTGGTTGTGACCAGGAGGCGATTGTAAAAAAGCTGGTTCAGTGTTTCCGCGGTATGTTCAATCAGGGTACGCCCGTTCAGTTCGGCCAGGGCCTTATTTGAACCGAACCGGGTACAAAGACCTCCGGCCAGGATCACTCCGGTCACACCGGTTATTAAATATTTCTTACCGAACGGGCCTTCATGCCGGTCCCGGTCAATGGATTGTTCACTCACCATAGTGAATAGTAATGGTTATCTTTTTTGGATTCGGGCAGCCCTTGAGCGAGCCGGTCATGCCCTTGACGGACTGCCCTATGAACCTCTGAACAAATGAATTCAAGGGGATATTTTTCCCATTTACAAACAGCGCCGTCTTTGTTTCAGGGGCCGGCTTTATGAATCTTTCGACCAGGAAGGCGGCCAGAGCGGAAACATCTTCCAGGCCGAAACAGGGCAGATCCCGTCCCGGATCCACATCGCTTACCATGGCTATCCAGGTATGGTCCGGGTTTTCAATCGGTTTATCGTGGGCCTTGCTTCTGAACAGCTCAATCTTGGGCATGTCAGCACTTTTGTAGCCTTCCGTAATTACGATGTCCACATCCATAAAATATCCGGCAATAAGCTCCGCCACATCACAATCCCCGTCTGTGTCCCGGATTACGCCAAGACCCGAGGGAGATGATAAAGCCGTGACCCTGGCCCCGGCCCGCTTGTGGCGCCAGGTGTCTTTGCCCGGGGTATCCATCTCAAATTCGTGAATATGATGCTTGATGGTCCCCACCTGGTATCCAAGACCATTCAGTTCAGGAATAAGTTTTTCAAGCAGCGTGGTCTTGCCGCTGTTCGACTTACCGACAAGTGACACTACAGGCGGCATGAATCCCCCCCTTATTAATTACGAATTAGAAATTAGGAATTATGAATTAGGAAGAACGACAATTACAAAATAGAAATTACGAATTACGAATCTTATGTTGCCTTGCCCATAAAGCCATTACTTCCATAACATTCGTAATTCCTAATTCGTAATTCCTAATTCAATATCACCCCGGAGGCCATGTGAGCGGACGACCGCCAAGGAGATGCAGGTGTAAATGAAACACGGTTTGCCCGGCCTGTTCGCCGTTGTTCAGGACCAATCGGTAATGGTCAATCCCGTTTTTCTTTGCCACCTCACACCCTGCCCTGAACATTTTTCCAATCAAGGCATCATCTTCCACCAGGGCTGCGGCAGGCCCTGATATGTGTTTTTTGGGAATAACCAGAAAGTGGGTCGGGGCCTGGGGACTGATATCATTAAATGCCAGAACGTCATCATCTTCATACAACTTCTCGGCTGGTATCTCGCCCTTGATAATCTTGCAGAATAAGCAGTTATCGTCCATATTACGCCTCCTTAGAATTTTATCAGTGAACTTGGTTCCCTAAGGGTTCGCCCAAAAATAACTTCACATTTTCATGCGTCAATCCATCCCGCATGGCTGCGTTGCTCGTCGGTTAAATAGCCCTGCTATTCGCCCTCCTCGCGCCTTGCCATGCGGGCG
>JAIWHJ010000137.1:0-5607 GCA_048629695.1 Promethearchaeota archaeon | reverse complement strand
GCAGCGCTCTACAGGGAGGCGATCAGGTTGCTCAGCAGATAAGCGCAGACTTCGATACAAAGTGGTATGTTGGGCAACCTGATCGCCTCCCTGTGGAGCGCTGCTGAATATTTACTTGTGGATTTGTCATGAGTAATGTAAATAAACTGCGAAAAATATGTCCGTATACAGGTCAGGGGGAAGGGCAGGAGTGTAAGATGACCAAGGGGGGGCTTTATATCCCTATGCCGGAGCATATTGAGATGTTCTGTCAAACCCCTAAGTTTGTGGAATGTCATCAGTATATCAGAGGGAGCGAACTGCTTAAGGAAACAGCTCAGAAATACGGATTTATACTTGATGGCAGCCGCAGGCGTTATCGGCGGGTGCTTGACCGTTTCACTGTATCACTTGCCGTATGTGATGAAAACGGAACCCCTAAAGAAATATTGGATGAGAGTGCCCATACGATTGATATAAGTTTAGGAGGAATGCGGATTGACAGCTCAAACGATATTGCAGGACGCAGGCTGATTGCATTTGAATTCGGATCTGATTTCATGATGCCCATACTGGAAGGTGTCGGCGAAATCAAGTGGGCCACTGAAATCAAGGGAAATGGCGGAACAGGGTTTCATGCCGGTGTGGCATTTCTGGACAGCAGGATTTCTCATGCTATTGGGGCTCACATGGGACTGCCTATGTAAGTCGGTGTTTGTCGACAATCTGTTTTTTCCTGAAATGCGAATATTGGTTCTGAAATCCGGAAAAAATATTAAGCCTGAAAAATAACATATTATCAATGAGTTATTTTTTGTTCTCTTAACTTATTTCCGGTTTTACGGAAAAATTTATACAATTTGATAGCGGTTAATAATGATTTTATGAATTGATCCTTCCGGCCACTGTTTCAGTATCCATGCGTGTAATTTTTTAACCATCTCTCCCCGTGCCAGAGAATATCTGCGAAGTTCGTAAAGTGGTTGATTCAGGTAAAACTGATAAATCAGGTCACGGACAAAAATTTTCTTGTATTGAAGTTCCCTGCCTTTTTCCAGCAATACGACAAGAGTCAGATCCAGGGAAACAAAGGTGATTTTCTCCTGTTTGTTTTGAGCAACAGCAGGTATGAAGAACGATGAAAACAGCCATTTTTGACGCACCTGCTCAGACTCTGACGAAAATTCATCCGGAAGCGTTTCGTTTATTAGGGAATTTTTCGGCGGTACTCCAGTCTCCAGGGTTTGTCCTGAATTGTCTTTCGGTTGAACTTCCTGTTGGGTCTGCTGATCCGGTTCAATTGTTGTGACAAATTCCTCTTCCGAATCCGATGACACGAATATAGCCGCAATTATCAGGCCTGCAACAACCGGAACTACGCCTGTCAGGATCTGCTGGTAGGTTTTAACAAGAAATCGTTGTCTAATGGTTGTGAAAAGAGTTTTGATCCGGGTAATGATTTTAGCGGCAGGAGATTTTTTTTCACCCGTAGTTTCTGCTGCCGGTTGCATAGCAGCGTCCGGACTTGCAACGGTAGTCTCGTCAGCGGCAAGTGTTTCATCACTGAAATCGGGCGTGGAGCTTGTGGGAGGGGCGGGAGAATCAGTGTCAACAGGCTTTTCCGAGTCAGTATGGAAAAAGCTGTCAGCCTCTCCTTCTTCAGGAGAGAACATGTAGTCCTCTGCCTGGAACGCCGATTCCCAGTCCTCGCCCCAATTTTCATCTGAGAAATTTTTTGAGGAATCGCCGTCAATTTCAGTATTGTTTGAATTTTGGGGGTCTTTAGACATGATGGATGGCGGGTTTCCGGGTCAGCGCCTATCCACAAGCGGCATACGCGCTTAGGCTCGCTCAAAAATACGGAAAGAATTACCAGCAATTAGTAGTGGATACGGATTAAGTCAATACCTTGTCGATTTTTTCTCCAAGAGTTTCAGCTGTGAACGGCTTGACAATGTACTGGCTGACCTTGGCCTTGACGGCCAGGATGATGTTGTCCTGCTGTGCCTCAGCTGTCACCATAATGAACGGGGTGTCGGCCATTTCAGCATTGCCGCGTACATTTTTCAAAAGATCAAGGCCGGTCATCTTGGGCATGTTCCAGTCAGAGATGATCAGATCCACTTTTTCTTTCTCCAGAATTTCCAATGCCGTTGTGCCGTCATCCGCCTCGACGATGTTGTTGTAACCCAACTGTTTAAGGATATTCTTTACTATCCGGCGCATGGTGGCAAAATCGTCGACAACAAGAACTTTCATATTGGTGGTGTCTGGCATGTTACCCCCTTAAAGAGTTTTATTTTATTTTATGCATTTTTTATAAGAATTTTCAAGAATGAATTTAGGATTTTTTACTTTTTTTTATCACCTATTCGGCTTGATGCCGGTAAATAGCTAAAACCAACAAATTGTAAATGTTTGGCAGCGTACCCCAAGGGCACTTCCTGTGGAGTGCTGCCGGCTTAAACGGTTAAGGCTTTTTTCAGTCTTGATCGAAGGCGGAACATGGCCTTGCTGTGCATTTGAGAGATACGGGACTCGGTATATCCCAGTATCCGGCCGATTTCCTTCATGGTGAGTTCTTCAAAATAATACAAAGAGACTGCGAGTTTTTCCTTTTCCGGCAGTTCCATGATCGCTTTGGCCACATGGTCGCGAATCTCGGAAAGACTGATCGCGGCAAACGGATCTTTGTCACTGTCAGCGAACGAATCCGTAATACCGGTATCCATGGTTTCCGGCGCCTTCTGACGAAGAAATTCGATATCCATAAAGGTGACGGTTTTGGTCTCGTCAAGCAGTTTGTAAAATTCGTCAAGCGAGATGTCCATAAATTTGGCCACTTCTTCATCGGTGGCGGGCCGGCCCAGTTTTTTCCCCAGGTTGGAATAGGTTTTTTCAAGGGCGGTTACCTTTCTCCGGATCGATCTGGGCATCCAGTCAAGGGAACGGAGTTCATCAAGCATTGCCCCTTTTATACGGAATTCAGCGTATGTCTTGAACTGAACATTTTTAGAAGTATCAAATTTATCTATTGCATCGATCAGACCGATGATTCCGCTGCTGATCAGGTCGTCAATTGCAACGTGCGGCGGCAGTCTGGAGGTTAAACGGGCCGCAATATACTTGATCAACGGCGTGTAGTTTATGATCAGGTCATTGCGCTTCTCCGCATCCAGTCGCCCGGACCGGCTGAAATAGGCCTGAGTGTAATCTTTTAATTTTGGGGATTGGTATTTATTCATGCCTGACTTTGGGATGGGAGATGGGTAAGTTATTTATTTCCACATCCATTATAGATTGAACAGCCCCTGCCAGAAAAATTTAATATTACCGTCTGCCTTGAGGTCCGGATCTTCCCGGCTGATCCGGTACGAGAGTTTTTTGAATTTTTTGCTCGATGCTGAATCAGGGTATAACTCCACCACAAGGCGTTGTTTCTTAACCGCTAATAGTAATTTATTATCATAAGGAATAAATCCAAGAAAATCCAGGGAAAGTGTATTTAAAAAACGATCAGCCACCAGGCTTAACTGACGAAAAACCGCCAGAGCTTCCTTTTCCGAGCGGACGAGGTTTATCAGTATCCGGAATTTTTTAACGTCATGACGGGTGGACAGTACCTTGATCATTGCATAGGCATCTGTTAGAGATGTAGGCTCCGGAGACAAAAGGATGATGCGCTCCTGGGCCGCCAGAGTAAAATAGATCACGTTGTTGTTGATGCCGGCTGCCGTATCAATGAGCAGGATGTCGATTTTGCTCCCCAGAGCTTCCATTTCACCAAGGAAGTAGAGTTTCTGACTTTCCGTCAGGTTTGACATTTCCATTATCCCGGAACTGGCCGGAAGTATAAAAATTCCTCCAGGGCCTTCCACCAGGACATCCGGCAGGGCCTTTTCGCCGATAAAGACATGATGCAGGTTGAATCTGGGCGTAAGTCCAAGAAGGACATCGACATTTGCCAGGTTCAGGTCTGCGTCAAGGACAAGCACCCTTTTTCCTGCTTTACTGAGGGAATAGGCCAGATTCGTGACAACATTGGTCTTCCCGACGCCCCCCTTTCCGCTGGTTACGCAGATCACCCTTGGCATGGAACCGCTTTCCGGCAGTTTATCATAAATCGTTGAACCCTGAACAGTTGCAAGCTGTGTTTGAGTCATCATCTTTTCCAATGTCTCTGCCTGGTTCATTCTGTTTCCTTCCTATCCCTATGATTTCAAATAGTTGTCTGTTTAGCGCTAATCAACACCTCAGGGCTCGCTCGAAAATAACTTGGTGTTTTTCGAGCGAGCCCTTACGGCCCGATTCATGAGGCCATGGCCGTATTCCAGCCCTGTCCGAAGAGTTTGTTGATAAAGTCATCCGAGGCCATTTGAAAGTCTTCCGGAACCCGTTGGCCCGTACATACACACGAAACCGGCAGGCATGATGAAACAACCTGCTGACAGAGTGCGGCATATGCCCTGGTTTCATCCAGTTTAGTCAGTATGATCCCATTTACTGAAAGCGGACTGTAAGCCTTAGTCACACTGGCCAGATCCTCTTTTTTAGTAGTGGCGCTTATGACCAGGTATGGGTTAATGGAATTAAGAGGCTCAAACCAGCTTTCAAGTTCGGGAACGTGCCTGCTGTCATATGGACTTTTCCCTGCTGTATCGATTATGATCAGGTCTTTGTCACTGTGTTTTGCAACAGCTTTTACCAGGTCCTGTTTTCTTAAAACAATTTCGCATGGTAATTTCATGATTTGTGAATAGGTTCGGAGTTGGTCCGTGGCGCCTATCCTGTAACAATCCATTGAAATAAGAGCCACTTTGCGTCTTTCCCGCAGACTGAACCATGCTGCTATTTTGGCGACGGTTGTGGTTTTGCCCACACCTGTTGCCCCAACAAGGCATATTAACGTTTGCGATTTTTCCTTTACCTGATGCGTCAAGGGAATGACCTGAACCTGTTTGATGAGTTCATTTCGCCACCTTGTCACTTCTTTTGGGTCTGGTTTATCGGGTATTGTTTCAGTAGGTACGGGGGGAATCCGTTTTTTGTTTTCAGGGGGAGATGTTGCTTTTGAAGTAATATGCGTATTTAAAAGAGCGGAGAAACGTTTTTTAAGATCCAGGGCCTCCAAACTTGCAGGCTGTTGTTTTATTATTGGGATCTCGCCGGGAATAAATATGGCCTTTCCAGGAGTTAAGGAATTTGATGCCTTTTTGATAATATCATTTTTAGTCCGCTTTTTCGGTGCGTAACCGTATTCCGTAACAGGAATCTCAACCGGTTGCCGCTCCCCGCCGTCATAATCTATGGCAGCCACAACTTCGACAAGGGACGAGTTGTGGTTTTTCTTTTTCCCGTTACGTCTTGATGGGGAAATGGTCCTCGTTGTGAGGATAAGAGCGTCATTTCCCATTTCATTTTTGATCATGGCAAGGGCCGTCCTGGTGTCCGGGGCCTCAAATCTTTTGATCCTCATAGTCCAGTACTCTATGATAATTGTTTTTTGTGGTTGCTTGATTGCGGTTCAAGGTTCCACGTTCAGGGTTCAGGGTTGAACAGGGAAAAATTACGACCAAATAAACCTTTGAACCCTGAACTCGGAACCCGGAACCTTTGAACCTCTGAACC
>JAIWHJ010000136.1:0-5631 GCA_048629695.1 Promethearchaeota archaeon | reverse complement strand
TTCCCGTGGAACGAATTTTCTGCCGAGACCGGGGGGATTTCCTGGGAGTTACCCCGATTTGCGGACAAAATTCTTGAATTACGCAACTGTCGCAGTGGGGACCCACCGGCCGGCAGGTTCCCTGACCAAAGGCGACCAGGATGGAATTCACCCGAAGCCAGTGCTTCTCCGGCAGTTTGTCCCGCAGCGCCTTTTCGGTCTTAAGCGGGGTCTTGGTGTCGACATAGCCCCAGATATTCATGATGCGATGGACATGGGTATCCACGCAGATGGCCGGCTTGCCGAAGGCGATACAGACAACCAGGTTGGCGGTTTTCCTGCCTACGCCCGGCAGGGTGACCAGAGAATCGATATCATCCGGGACTCTTCCGCCAAAAGCCTGCAGCGCCTCGGGTAATTTTGCCAGATAACGGGCCTTGTTTTTATAAAAACCCACAGGATAGATGAGCTTGGCGATCTCATCCTCGGAAAGACGGGAAAGACCGTCCGCATCACTCACTCTTTTGAAAAGACGGGCCGAGGCGCCGGCCGTGGTCTCGTCCTTGGTTCTGGCCGATAAAATCGTTGCCGCCAGGATTTTGAATGGATCCTTTGTCTGCACGGCAATCAAATCCACAATGGGCACGGCATAGCCGCTAACTTCTTTTTCAAGGGTTTCCAGAATAAAATCAATATCAAATGTCATAGTATACCTGTTCTTTTTGGTTGAAATAAAATGATCGTTTTGTTTGGACGAACCCTGATCATGAAAAATAAGAGCCAGGGAAAAATCCCGGCAAGGTATCCGGCGAGGTTTATTTTTTTTGGAACTATTTTCTGATCAGGAGGTCATAATAATTATCATAACTTCATTACACTTCTTTCTCCTTCCGTATAATTAAGTGTAAAGTAACAAACATTAAGGCCAATCCTGCTGCCAACAGGGTTGGCCTTTATGTTTTTGGGACTATTATTTCAGATATAATTTGTGTATGTTGGTTGCAAGTTGTGGGTTGCAAGTTTCAAATCTGAAATAGGGACCATCTAAATTAATGAGCGGTGAAATCACAATCATAGGCGGCGGCCTGGCAGGCTGCGAAGCGGCGTGGCAGGCCGCGGGACGTAACTGCCGGGTCACGCTGCACGAGATGAAGCCGAAAAAATTCAGCCCGGCCCATAAATCCGAGTTTCTTGCGGAACTCGTATGCAGCAACTCGCTTCGCTCCTCTGATCTTCATTCGGCTGTCGGATTATTAAAAGAAGAGATGCGGCGGACAGGTTCGCTGATCATGGCTGCTGCCGCCAAAACCAGTGTCCCGGCCGGAAAGGCGCTTGCCGTTGACAGGAATCAGTTTGCCGAATATATCACCAGACGCATTGATGAGCATCCTTTAATAAGCGTATCACGTGAAGAGATAACCGAAATCCCTCCTCCTTCCTCAACACCCGTAATCATTGCCACCGGCCCCCTGACCTCTTCCATGCTTGCGGATTCCCTGCTTGAAATTACAGGCAGGGATCATCTCGCCTTTTACGATGCCATTGCCCCGATCGTGTATGCAGATTCCCTTGACATGGGGATAATCTTTCAGGCGTCCCGTTATGACGACGGCCCGGGCGACTATCTGAACTGCCCCATGGATGAAAAACAGTATGAACGTTTTATCACGGAACTGAAAGACGCTGAAAAAGTACCGCTCAAATCTTTTGAAAAGAAAAAATATTTTGAGGGATGTCTGCCCATTGAAGTCATGCTGGACCGGGGGGATAACACGCTTCGTTTCGGACCTATGAAACCGGTGGGACTGACTGATCCCGGGACAGGAAAGGCGTGTTTTGCCGTTGTTCAGCTCAGAAAGGAAAACAGGGAAAACACCCTCTACAATATGGTAGGCTTTCAGACCAAACTCACTTATCCTGAACAAAAAAGGGTTTTTTCACTGATCCCGGGCATGGAAAAGGCGGAATTCGCAAGGCTTGGAAGCATCCATCGGAACACCTTTATCTGCTCACCGGACGTACTGATGGAAACCCTGCAATTCATTAAGCGTCCCGATCTACTGCCGGCAGGTCAGATAACAGGCGTAGAAGGGTATGTGGAATCAACAGCCATAGGACTGCTTGCCGGAATCAACGCAGCGCGTCTTGCAAACGCGGAACCACCCGTGGTTCCACCGCCTGTCACTGCCATGGGCGCCCTTATAGCGCACCTGACAAACAGGGATGTAAAACATTTTCAACCCTCAAATATCAATTTCGGCCTTTTTAAGAGATTAGGCAAAAAAATTCCTAAAAGATTCAGAGGAGAACATTATGCTGAAAGGGCCCTTAAAGCTCTTGAAAAATGGTTGGATACGGAAAATGTCCGCAGGAAGGAGTAAATTCATGTCAATGGCCTGGCTGATGATTCCATTCCTTGTCTGCACTCTCCTGTTGATTGGACCGGTCTCAGCCAAGACAACGCAGGCACTTCCCGAACATCATCTTTCCATATCATTTGACATCAATTCGAGCCAGGTGGTCGGCAAATCGATCATTACCATTCCCGCGGGCATGGACGCAAAGGTCTATTTAAACGACTTAACCATCACGGGAATCAAGATAAACGGCGCAAAAACAGATACGGCTGAATCCGAACAAAGGACCCTGGTTATTAAATCAACAGGTTCGGCACAGCAGGTGGAAATCACATATAAAAAGCAATTTTCAACCATATCCGGTCCTTGCTCAAGCATGATCACGCCTGACGGAATATCGCTTATCAACGGTTGGTATCCTGTTCTTGACAGTGATACGATCTTTTATCTTTCAGCCAGGATTCCGAACAGGTTTGAGGCGGTTTCCGAGGCGGAAGAGATCATTACGACTTTTTCAGAAAAAGAGAAAATACAGGTCTTCAGGTTTCCTTATCCGCTAAACTCGATCCATTTCATTGCAGGCCCGTATGTGGTTGAAAAGGAAACCTTTGGACAAGGCGGGGAGCTTTACACCTATTTTTTTTCAGAGGATCAAAAGATCGGACAACGGTTTCGCGAAAAGACCCTTTCATACCTGGAGCGCTATGAGGAATTGATCGGGCCGTATCCATATAAACGGTTTTCAGTCGTTGAAAACCGTTTGCCCACCGGTTTTGCCGTGCCTACATTTACCCTGCTGGGTCAGGCCGTGGTCAGACTGCCCTTTGTCATTGATAGATCTCTGGGCCATGAGACGCTTCATTCCTGGTTCGGCAACTGTATTGAGATAGATCCGGCGCATGGGAACTGGGCAGAGGGTCTGACCACCTATCTGGCGGATCATGCCTTTGCCCTGGATAAGGGACGCGACGTGGCTTTCCGCAAAGACCAGCTTATCAAATACCAGAGCTGCGTTGCCGAAAAAAACGCTCTGACGTTAAAAAACATTTCAGGTGTTGAAAGCCATCTCGCACCTGGAGTACAGGCCGACAGGGCAGTCATTTACAGCAAAGGCAGCATGTTTTTTCATATGCTGAAAAACCATCTTGGCGAGGAAACGTTTTTTAAAGGAATCCGCGATTTTTATTCCAGTATGAAACAGAGTCGCGCCGAATGGAATGACCTGAAAACCAGTTTTGAAAAAGCCGCGGATGTTTCACTTTCCGATATTTTCAAGCAGTGGATTGAAAGGAGTGACATACCCCGGCTTGGAGTCTCCGGATTAAAGGTCAGGGAAAAAGAGGGCCTGCCTGTTCTCACATTTTCTATTATCCAGAACAATGACAGCCCGTACAATCTGAAAGTTCCGGTCACGGTCAGGACAACGGACCAGGAGATCAAAAAGGTAATCACGGTTCAGGAGCTAAAGACAAAAGTTGAGATCCCACTGACCAATCTTCCCTTGGAAATGGTGATTGATGAGAATTACGATCTTATGCGGAAGTTGTCACAAAGTGAATTCCCGGCGGTCTGGTCCCGTTTTGAAGGCGCTTCAAAAAAACTGGCTGTGATTGATCCTGAAACAGGCCCCGAGATATTCAAACCTTTCCTTGACATGCTTTCAGCAGCAGGCTGCGAAACCAAGAATGCAGATGAAATAACAGACAAAGACCTCTCAAACCACGATCTGATTTTCCTGGGTATTTCCTCCAAAATTGTGAGGTCCATTTTCGCGGAACCCGACCTGCCGGATCAAGGTTTTTCAGTCTCAGTGCGGCCAAACCCTCTCAACTTGAGCCGGGTGGCGGTCCTGGTCTCAGCCACGGACAAAAAAGAAGTTGAAAAGGGATGCGGAAAACTAAAGCATTACGGGAAATACGGCTTTTTACATTTTATCAACGGCCGTATCAGGGGAAAGAGCATACCAGAGACCGATATGGGCATGAGATATGCGCTTGACGTCCCGCCCAAGGGTCTTGAAATACCCAAAGCCCTCTCATTTGATGACATAGTAGAAAAATTGTCAGGCAGCCGAGTCATTTACGTGGGAGAAACACACACCCGTTATGAAGATCATCTGCTTCAGCTTCGTATCATCAGGGCGCTTTATAACCGCGACCCAAAGCTGGCCGTGGGCATGGAAATGTTTTCCAGAGCGACACAGAAAGCGCTTGATGATTATGTGGCCCACCGCACTGATGAACGGGAATTTTTAAAAGAGTCCGGGTACTTTGAACAATGGAGTTTTGATTATCGCAATTATCGCGATATTATAAATTTTGCCCGCCTTCACCGCCTGCCGATCATTGGTCTGAACCTGGAAAAGGATACGGTCGGAAAGGTCTTTAAGCAGGGTGGAATTTCAGCGCTTACCCCTGAAGAAAAGGAATCGATCCCAATTGACCGCGATCTTGGCGTCCCGGGGTATGCAAAGCGGATCAGTTCCGTCTTTAGAATGCACACTCCGCCCGCCGGCCAAAAATATGAGTTCCGGGATTTTTTCCAGGCCCAGGCCCTCTGGGATGAGACCATGGCTGAATCAACGGCTGATTTCCTGTCAGCCAATCCTGACCTTCGGATGGTCGTTTTGGCCGGGCGTGGACATGTTGTAAAGGATTCGGGTATCCCTCCACGGGTGGCCCGCCGGCTGCCCGTCAAGCAGACAGTGGTCTCAAATACTGATGCAGGGGGAAGCATTGACTCCGGTCGTGCCGATTTTCTCTTCTTTTCACCGCCTGCATCCCTGTCTGCCCCACCTTTGTTGAGAGTTATAATTGAAGACACTGATAAGGGCATATTAATAAACAAAGTCTCAAAATCAGGCGGCGCCGGCAAGGCCGGAATAAAAAAGAATGACATAATTCTCGCTGTTGACAATAAATCCGTTTCAACCGTGGCGAATTTTAAAATTGAGATGTTGTTTAAAAACAAAGGGGAAAGCGTCCAAATCCTTGTCAAAAGGCAATATTTCCTATTCCCGGACGCGGAAATCGATTTTACGGTGGAGTTGTAAAAAAAGGTTCTCTGGTAATTCCCGTGGTTAGTATTTTAATTTAAAGAAGTTATCGTATTTTCTGCGTTTGGTGTTGAACGAGTTTTGAACGTTATTATAAGGGCATATGGGGCTGTATTGCACCCGTTTTTGGTGTGTAAGGCAGAGCCTTAAGGTATGCATTCCCAGGCGGAGCCTGGGAACGAGGACGAAGTACCTTCACGAAAATATTTAGTAAGGTACTAATAAAATTAATCGTCTTGA
>JAIWHJ010000135.1:0-5638 GCA_048629695.1 Promethearchaeota archaeon | reverse complement strand
ACAATCTCAAGTATTTTGAGGCCTTAAATAATTGCAATTTCCCCTTGACTTTCATCGGAATAACTCAGGGGGGTACTGAAAATAGTCCAGGACCTTTAAAAATTTCCAGTTTATCTGGGTTAGATGCCCCATCCGGAGTCACTCAACCCAGGTTACAATATTATCCGTGGCATTTCTATCCGTACGAAACGAATTTGCCGGTGAATCCATATCAGGATAACCAATGGAAAAACCAAGAACGAGACGTTTACTCTCCGGTATGGAAAGAAATTTTTTAACATCCTGAGCGTAATCTGTGGCAAACGCCTGTGGCACTGTACCAAGGCCTTTGGCATGAGCGGCCAGCATCAAATTTTGTGCAAATAATCCCAGGTCAAACAAAGACCACTGAGGCAACGATGCGTCTTGATATAAATAGATGGCATGCGGCGCACCATAGAAATTGAAGTTTGCCTTTTTGGCCTTTATGATAATTTCAGGGTCACTCAAGTCGATACCGGTTAATTCCTTTCTTTTTTTAAACAGATCGGCGATCCTGGCATCTTCAGCCTTGGGCCATGATTCCGGCGCTGGTATATCCGGGCAGTTTTCTTTGCCGCTATCCAGAAGATCAACCATCATTTTTGACAGGGCCTCTTTTTTGCCGCCTGAAACAATCATTACTTCCCATGGCTGACTGTTCTTGTAAGAGGGGCTCCATTTGGCAGTGTTGATCACATCCATAAGTACATCTTGAGGCACCGGTTCCGGTTTGAACTTCCGTATGCTCATTCTTGTTTTAATGCAGTCGATTGCGTCCATAATATTATCCTTGGCGCTTGAAATTTTAACTCGAATATTTACCCATGGAAAATACCAGAGAGTCGAAAAAAACTCACAAAGTCAGAAAAAGCTCACAGTTTTAAAACAGAAATGGGCTACAGCAAATAACCGTAACCCATTGATATTGTTCATGGTGACCCCAAGGGGACTCGAACCCCTGTTGCCGGCGTGAGAGGCCGGAGTCCTAGACCACTAGACGATGGGGCCATGAAATATGGATACGTTTCTAAATGATACTCCCTGGTTTGTCAAGCCTTTGTTGAAAAAGAAGTGTGAACGGCTACAAAGAAGGTAGGCGGCCGTAAAAGCCGGTTTCATTCTTAAGCTGTGCGCAAATCTCTTCTGAAAAAAATTTGGCCGCGCATCTCCAGACCCAATTCCCTTTGGTTGTACTCGGCCGGTTCATCCTGCAATCACCGCCGAATCCTAGAATATCCTGCATAGGGATTATTGCGATCTTTGCCACGGAAGAAAAGGCCATCCTGATGAAATTCCAGTGGATATTGTTCCCGTTCGGGCTGTTCGCATAGCGCATGGCCCTCTTCTTGCTGGTTGGTGACACATCAGGATCGTACAACCAGCCGACGGTGGTGTCATTATCATGAGTTCCGGTGTATACGATGCAGTTCGTTGTCTTATAATTGTGCGGCAGGTACAGGTTTTTGTCGTCAGAGTCAAAGGCAAAATGGAGTATCTTCATTCCGGGGAATCCCAGGTCATCCCGCATTTTTTTTACTTCCGGCGTAATCACACCCAGGTCCTCTGCAATTATGGGAAGATCTTTGAAATCGGCAGACATCTTTTTAAAAAAGTCTATTCCAGGTCCCTTGACCCAGCGTCCCTTTACCGCGGTCTTTTCCTTGGCCGGAATCTCCCAATAGGCCTCAAATCCCCTGAAGTGGTCAATCCGCACAATGTCCACAATTTTAAACGTGATATTAAACCGCTCTTTCCACCACGAATAAAGGGGAGTATTAATGCGCCCGTTTCCGGTCTCCCACTTGTAAAGGGGATTTCCCCATCGCTGCCCGGTATCGCTGAAATAGTCAGGCGGGACCCCTGCCACATGTGTCGGTTGAAGTTTTTTCTGGTCAAGCCTGAAACACTCCTGGTTAGCCCATACATCCGCGCTGTCCCACCCTACGTAAATAGGAATGTCGCCGATCAGGACAATTCCTTTCCTTGTTGCGTATTGTCTCATTTTGTCCCACTGTTTGTAAAAACAGAACTGGACAAACTTATGAAAAAGGAGTTGATCGGCCAGCCCTTTCCGGCTTTTATTCATTGCCGCTTCTTCCCGGCCGGCGATTGCCGGATCCCATTCATTCCATGGAAGTTGATCGTTTTCCTTTCTCAAGCTCATGAAAAGCGCGTAATCATCCAGCCACTTTTCTTGTTTACAGAACCGGTCGAATTCAGGGTTGCGGCCCATGCTTTGAAAAGCATTAAAGGCTATTTTCAGGAGACGTTCCTTGTATGGGACGACTTTTTCAAATTCCACGAAATATTCGGAAAAATCGGGCTGTTCCGCAAAATCGGCATCAGAGAGGAATCCGGCTTCTCTAAGCTGGTCAAGGTCAATCAAGAGTGAATTACCGGCAAAGGCGGACAGGCTCGTGTACGGAGAATTACCGAACTCCATGCTGGTCGGTCCAACCGGAAGAAACTGCCAGTAACGCTGGCCGGCATTTGACAGGAAGTCTATAAAATTATAACTATTCCGACCCATGTCGCCTATCCCGTGATTTCCCGGAAGAGACGTGATATGTATCATAATGCCGCTACTGCGCTCGGTCATGGGCCTGACCCTCCTGATTTATGAAAATTTAGTTATCAGTGTTCAGTTATCAGTTGTCAGCACCAAAACAGAAATTTAAAAACACTAACAACCGACAACTGATAACTGAACACTGATAACTGGCAACTGATAACTTTTTATTTATGGTAGCGAGTCCCCGCCTTAATAGTGTACGCCCTGTATATCTGCTCCAGGAGAATCAGGCGGGCCATCTCGTGGGTAAAAGTCATTTTTGAAAGAGAAAGCGCCATGTCAGCCTGTTTCAGGACTTCAGAAGACAGACCCAGTGTCCCGCCGACAACAAACGATACACATCTGCGGTTTTGATTTTCCCATCCGCTGATAAGAGCGGCAAGCTTTTCGGAACTCACCTGCCGGCCTGAAATATCCAGTGCAACCACGAACGAAGAACGATCCAATACGGCAAGAAGCCGTTTCCCTTCCTCTTCCTTGATCCTTGCATCGGATTCATTCCCCTTTCCGCGCTTCTCTTTCACTATTCGCACATCAAGCCGCGTAAAACGTTTCAGCCGTTTCAAAAAAACATCAATCCCGGTCTGAAGGCAGGCATCTCTGGTCTTGCCCGGATACACGATTTCAATGCGCATAAAAATTACAGTTTACTTTTGTTCAGGCGTAAATATTCAGCTTAATGCCGGAAAATAGCTGGAACCACCAAAAAAGTAAATATTTGTCAGCGCACCCCAAGGGCACTTCCTGTGGAGTGCCGGCGAATATTTACTCAGGCAGTGCCGATCACGTCTCCGAATAGTGCAATATCGATCCCAAACCTCTTGGCCGCCTTTTTCCACTTGAGTTCATCAGGTGTGTGGAACAAGACCTCATCTTCTGCAGGCAAAGTGAGCCAGCCGTTCATTGTGAGTTCGTTTTCAAGCTGTCCTGCCGCCCATCCTGCGTATCCAAGCGCAAAAATAAATTCCTTGGGCCCATGCCCTTTCCATATCTCACGCAGAATTTCAGGGTCGCGTGACAAACTGACAGTAGGGGTTACCTGAATAAAATTTTTTGGTTCGTATTCCGAGGAAAAGAGAAAAAAACCTGCGTCCATCTCCACCGGACCTCCCATGTACACATGCGGAAGCGACCTGTCCGGCACAGCCAGGTTGGCGCTTCGAAAGATGTCAGCCAGCGTCACATTCGGGACCGGTTGGTTTACCGTAAGGCCCATTGCCCCATCATCATTATGGGCGCACATGTATATAACCCGTTCATGGAAACGAGGATCAGGCATCTGCGGCGTTGCTATCAAAAAATGGCCCTGCAATGATTCCATATTATTCTCCTGAACAGCTTCCCTAAAGAACATAAAACGCCCTACGGGCGAGCTGTTGAGCTGTTAAGCTGTTGAGCTGATCAGCTAACAGCTACGAATCATTATTACAAACTGATAATCTCTAACAAATGGACAGAAACTTTGTTTTTCCGATACATACAAATAAGGGATAGATTAGAGCATATCCTTTGTATCATATAAGCACACTAAAAACCATACTATAGCCTGTACCATATGACAATGGGGTGAATATGAAAATTAATTCTATATATTACAAACACTTATACTTATATTAATACCGCAAAGTCATATGCTACAGGCTATAGTTCTATCTGAAAACCATAATTATCTGACTTGCCGCCACCCGTTTACGCCCATTTTGTGCAAAAGGGTTGCACAATTTCCGTCATGTATGCTAAAGGTTCACTCAAAAACAACTTAACATTTTCATGCGCCGATCCATCCCGCATGGCTGCGTTGCTCATCGGGTAAGTTATTTATTTCCACATCCCTTAATAGACCTGCTATCCGCCATCCGCGGCAAATCAACAACCGGAACAAAATCATATAAAATTAAAAAAAGAAATCGTATTTCCATTTTCAATTATGCTACATTACTCATAGTGAATTTAACGTAAGAATTCGGCAAAAAATAACTTGGTGTTTTTCACGCCAAAATGTGTCATAAATTTAGTCGATCTGATCCGCGAAGGCACTAACTTTTCATTCTAACCCACGTTTGCAAGGAAGGCAGGTTTTTTTAACTGCGCCATAGGAAAAATTATGCCGACTGACTTTGAAAAAGAACTTAACCGAGTGATTGAAGCCGACCATCATGATCCGTTCCTGGTTCTGGGCCTGCACGATGTCGACAAGGAGCATTCAACCGCGGTTATTCGCACCTTTCAGCCTCATGCGGACTCCGTAATGCTGGTCGTAGGTGATGAAAAATCGGAAATGAATCGAATAAAGAAAGATGGCGTATTTGAGATCCGCATTTCAGATTACCGTGATACAGAGCCTTATCTATACCAATTCGAGGCCTCATATTATGGAAGTCTGACGCGCACATTTTACGATCCATATAGATTCCTGCCCCAACTGACCGAGTTTGATCAACACCTTTTCAAAATGGGAACTCATTACGAATTTTATGAGAAAATGGGGGCCCACTGTACCGAGATCGAGAATATACCGGGAACCATGTTCCGTGTATGGGCACCTACTGCCAGGCGCGTGAGCGTGATCGGAGACTTTAACTTCTGGGACGGTCGCGTTCACCAGATGCGCGTCATCCGTGATTCCGGTATATGGGAACTCTTCATCCCGGGCATTGAACAGGGCGAGATATACAAATTTGAAATCCGTTCAGGGGCGTCATATGTTCTTGAAAAGTCCGACCCTTACCAGTTCCACGCCGAATTTCGGCCCAAAAGCGCTTCCATAGTATGGGACATTG
The DNA here is from genome assembly GCA_048629695.1 of Promethearchaeota archaeon. Classification (GTDB taxonomy): domain Bacteria; phylum Desulfobacterota; class Desulfobulbia; order Desulfobulbales; family DAOVYS01; genus DAOVYS01. The sequence goes on along the minus strand of JAIWHJ010000135.1, from coordinate 265 downwards.
GAGGGTACGAATGGCAGGACAAGAACTGGCTGGATAACAGAAAAAATAACAATCCCTACGAAAACCCTCTGTCCATATACGAAATCCATCCGGGGTCATGGCGTCGGGATCCGGAAGACCCCACCAGGTTTCTCACATTTGAAGAACTGGGTGATCACCTTATTCCCTATCTCAAAGAAATGAGTTTCACCCATGTCGAACTCATGCCTGTCATGGAGCACCCGCTCGATGAATCCTGGGGATACCAGGTAACCGGATATTTCGC
>JAIWHJ010000134.1:0-5672 GCA_048629695.1 Promethearchaeota archaeon | reverse complement strand
CATGACGAGGCCCATGACGAGGCCCATGACGAGGCCCATGACGAGGCCCATGACGAGGCCCATGACGAGGCCCATGATTTATCTGAAACAGAGAAATATATTCTTCAGGTATGCCGGGACGGTCCACTTTCTTCATCGCAATTACTTGATGCCCTTGGCTACAAATTTCGCACTGGACATTTCAAAAAAGCATTATCCCGACTACTTAAACTGGAGCTGCTTGTAAGAACCGTCCCTGATGCTCCGCGGAGTAAAAAACAAAAATATAAAATCAATGCCTGATAAGGGATGGGGACGAAATAATTTTCCCGCCTGTTTGACGCTGTTAGCCATTAGCGGTTAGCTTTTAGCTTGCGGTGTTTCTTATTGACTTCTTTAGCTAATAGCTAACGGCTAAAAGCTAATACCTGTTCAAGTGGATTCCCCCGGTAATCCGCGATAAACCCTTAACTCATATTTTTGGTGCCTGTTTGATATTTCGTCGCGCCCGGATGGAAGACGTTAAGACAATATACGATCTTCTGAATCACTATGCCGAAAAGGGTCTTTTGCTAGGACGCTCTTTGAGTTCACTCTACGACCATCTCAGGGATTTTTATGTCTGTGCTGATGAAGAAACGGAAACGGGCGGCCCGGCCGAGGGAAGATTGGCAGGGGCATGCTCTCTTCATATCTGCTGGGAGAACCTGGCCGAAATCCGTTCACTTGCCGTACGCGATTCATATCAGGGAAGGGGCATTGGAACCAGGCTGGTTGAGTCATGCCTTGCCGATGTTGATGCTTTCGGGATAGACCGGGTGTTTACATTGACGTACAATCCCAAGTTCTTCAAACGGTTCGGTTTCAAGCTAATAGACAAGAAGGAACTTCCACACAAGGTCTGGAGTGACTGTATTCAGTGCCCTAAGTTTCCTGATTGCAACGAAGAGGCCATGATCTGGGAAAGGGTAACCGTTCAGAGAGGTCCCCTATAGCAGACCTCTCGTAATCGTTCACACGCACCTCCAGCCATATTCTGATTTTCTCAGGAGTATTAATTAAATGATTGCCAATCTATTAACCAAGGTTTTCGGAACTAAAAACGAAAGGGTTCTTAAAAAAATTCAACCACAGGTGGAAAGGATTAATTCATTGGAGCCTGAGATTCAAAAGCTCGATGATCCTGCAATTGCCGCCAAATCCGTTGAATTCAAGGAGCGGGTTGACAAGGGCGAGCCCCTGGATGATCTGCTTTTTGAGGCCTTTGCCGTTGCCAGGGAAGCTGCAAGACGCGTTTTGGGCGAAAGGCCCTATGATGTTCAACTCGTCGGCGGCATCGTGCTGCACAACGGCTCCATTGCCGAAATGAAGACCGGCGAAGGAAAAACCCTTGTCTCCACCATGCCTCTTTATCTTAATGCATTGACCGGAAGGGGCGTACACCTGGTCACGGTGAATGATTACCTGGCAAAGCGTGATGCAGAGTGGATGAGCGGAATTTATCATGCGCTTGGCCTCTCCGTTGGTAAGATCCTGCACGATATGAGCGATGAACAGCGCAGGGATGCCTATAACTCCGACATTACATACGGCACCAACAACGAGTTTGGATTTGATTATCTGCGCGACAATATGAAGTTTGACAAGCAGGATTTTTGTCAACGCGATTTTTATTATACAATAGTGGACGAGGTTGACAGCATCCTGATCGACGAGGCGAGAACGCCCCTGATTATTTCCGGTCCCGCGGACATGTCCACTGAACTCTATGCAAAAGTAAATCGTATTATCCCGAATTTTAAAAAGGATATCCATTATTCCCTTGATGAAAAGGCCCGGTCCGTGGCCATGAGCGAAGACGGTGTGACGCTTGGCGAAAGTCTCTTAAACCTGGATAATCTCTATGATCCGAGCAACATCGAATGGCTGCATCACGTCAATGCGGCATTAAAGGCGCACGTGCTTTTTCATCGTGACGTGGATTACCTTGTCCAGGACGGCCAGGTTGTAATAGTGGACGAGTTTACTGGTCGGACAATGCCGGGCAGGCGTTTCAGCGACGGACTGCACCAGGCCCTGGAGGCCAAAGAGGGCGTGAAAATAGAGCGGGAGAATCAAACCCTTGCCTCGATCACTTTTCAAAATTATTTCCGAATGTATGAAAAGCTGGCCGGGATGACCGGCACGGCCGATACAGAGGCCCCTGAATTCAAGAAAATCTACGATCTGGACGTGGTAATGATACCCACGCACATGAAGATGATAAGAGACGATTTTCCGGATCTGATTTACAAAAATATAGATGCCAAGTTCAGGGCCGTGATCGGGGAAATCGGGGAACTGTATAAAAAAGGGCAGCCTGTGCTTGTGGGTACGATCGACATTGAGACATCTGAAAAAATCTCCGGGATGTTGAAAAAAAAGGCGATAAAACATTCGGTGCTGAATGCAAAACATCATGAGCAAGAGGCGGAGATCATAACCGAGGCAGGCCTGAAAGGCAGGGTCACCATTGCCACCAACATGGCGGGCCGCGGCACCGACATCAAGCTTGGAGAAGGGGTTAAGGAACTTGGAGGACTTCATATCCTGGGCACGAGCCGGCATGAATCGCGCCGGATCGATAATCAGCTTCGCGGTCGTTCCGGCCGCCAGGGGGATCAAGGATCTTCCAGGTTTTTTCTTTCCCTGGAGGATGATCTTCTGAGGATTTTCGGATCGGACCGCATTTCAGGTTTTATGGAAAAGCTCGGAATGGAGGAAGACGAGCCGATTGAGCACAAGATGATCAGCCGGGCGATCGAGAATGCACAGCGCAAGGTAGAGGGTCACAACTTTGATATCCGTAAACATCTTCTGGAATATGACGACGTCATGAACAAGCAGCGCGAGGTGATATACCGCCAGCGTCGCGAAGTCCTGGAAGGCGGTGATTTGAAGAATGTGATCGAGGACATGATGTCTGATATAACAGGGGGGATAGTTGATGAATTTGTTAAGCCTAAGATGCCTTCCGAGGATTGGGACTGGGAAGGAATTTCCGAACGTATGCAGGCGGAGATAGGCTTTCCTCTCGAATGGGAAGAAGATGCGCGCAGGGATTTGAATCGGGATGAGTTTGCAGAAAAACTTCTGACCACGGTTAAGGATGCATATGCGGAAAAAGAGAAAACCGTAGGTGAAAAGACCATGCGCCAGCTCGAACGTTACGTCCTTCTTCAGATGGTAGATACTTACTGGAAGGAACACCTCCTGAATATGGATCATCTCAAGGAAGGAATCGGTCTTCAAGGGTATGGCCAGAAAAATCCGCTGAATGAATACAAGAAGGAAGGGTTCAACATGTTTATGGCCGTGATGGAGGCTGTTAAGCAAAAAACTGTTGAGACCCTGTTCCGTATCCAGTTGGTCCAGGATGAAGAAGTTGAACAGATGTCCATGGAACAGCGGAGGAAAAAACAGCAGACGCGGACAGACCGCAGAGATGGCGAAAAAGGGCGGCAACCTGTAACCCGTGAAGGTCAAAAAATCGGAAGAAATGCCCCGTGCCCCTGCGGCAGCGGGAAAAAATATAAGCGGTGCTGTGGCAAAAAATAAAAGAAAAAATGAACAGTAATGATTTACAGGTCCGGGGTTTTCTGGCGTCAGCCGGCAGCGGCGGCATCCGTGGGAAGGATCGGCTTGATATCGGGCTGATTTATTCCGAGGTCCCGGCCGCAGGGGCCGGTGTTTTTACAACCAACATAGTGAAAGCGGCGCCTGTGCTCCTGGATATGGAAAGACTCAGATTCGGACAGGCCAGGGCCATCCTTGTAAATTCAGGAATTGCAAATGCCTGTACCGGTGATAAAGGGCGGAAAATGGCGCTGGAATCATCCGCGCTTGCCGCAAAGGCCCTCAAGATTCCCGAGGATATGGTTCTGACGGCCTCGACCGGTGTGATCGGAGAACAGTTAAACCCGGCGCCGTTTAAAAAGGTCATGGGCCCGATGGCCGCAGATTTGTCTCCGCACGGATTCATGGATGTGGCCCGGGCCATGATGACCACGGATACAGTGCCCAAGACCGCGGTTCGGACTGTTGCAGTGGGGGGCAGGGACGTAAAACTCCTTGGTCTTGCAAAAGGGGCCGGCATGATCAGGCCTGATATGGCCACCATGCTCTGTTTTGTCATGACCGATGGTGATGTCTCTTCAGATGCGTTAAAAATCATGCTGAAACAAAGTGTGGATTGCTCATTTAACCTGATCACGATAGATGGAGATACAAGCACCAACGACACAGCACTGATCCTTGCAAACGCAAAGGCCGGCAACAGCACAATCTGCAAGGATAATCCTGCCGGAATGCAGGTCTTTCAGGAGGGTCTGGATGACCTGTTAAAGGATCTTGCCCTGCAGATGGTGGAGGATGGCGAGGGCGCCACCAAGCTTGTCACAATAGAGGTGAAAGGCGGACGGAATGACGAAGAGGCCCGCATGGCCGCCTTCACGGTCGCTGAATCCAGCCTTGTAAAGACCGCTTTTTTCGGAGAAGATGCCAACTGGGGCCGGATAATAGGGGCGCTTGGCAGATCGGGAGCAATTTTTGATCCATACAGCGTGGATATCGGTTTTGACAATGTGCTGATGGTTAAAAACGGAATGGGTCTGGGATTGGATGCCGAGAACCAGGCGACAAGGGTTCTGAAACAGAGAAAATTTACAGTAACCATCAACTTAAACGCAGGGCCTTCCGTCTGCCGGGTACTTACGTCCGACCTGTCTCTGGATTATGTAAAGATAAACGCTGATTACCGGTCTTGATTGCCGGCAAGCAAGTACCGGCGCCGCATCCTCCTAGAACGTGACCTTTCATAGAGGTCCCTCCCCTGTTTAGCAAACTCCTCCGTATGCAATCAAAGCGGTAAAGAATTTGAAGGCCGAGTTGAACGGCTATAAAAGCTATTAAAAAAAATCGAGCGTCCACAATGGCAAAATGCACCTTATGCAAGTCACGTAAAGGGAAAAGAAAATGCAAGGTAACGGAGACATTTATCTGCAGCCTCTGCTGCGGCGAGACCCGCACGCAGGAAAAATGCGAAGGATGTTCTTTTTTCCGGGCCGCATCGGCCAACAGAAACTACCGGAGAGTGCCGTTTTACAGCACCCAGGAGATGTCTGATTCATTTGTGTTGGGAGAAATATCCGATGTTATTGAAACAGCTCTTTGCCGGGTATGGGCTGCGGATGGGAAAAACGTGAACGACAGGACAGTGTCCCGCCTGGTGGAATTGATGTTGGACAAATACCACTTCAACGACGAAAAACAGCAGATCGATGATCCGGTGCTGGCGGCAGGCTATCAGCAGTTTTCCCGGACTATCAGAGAGGAACTATCCCAGGTTTCCGCCGAAAAGTTGGTCAAGACGCTGGCAGCCGTGTACCGATCCATCCGGAGAAGAACCATCGGCGGCAGCAGTTATCTTCAATTTGTCAGCCGGTTTACAGGTGTCGGCTATGACAACTAGGCCACAATATTGAACATTATAACCAACATGATTCAATTGGTAATCGTTCACAGGCTTCCGAGGCAGCCTGTGAACGATTACCCAGGATCTCTTCACCTCAGTCTTTCATTATGATCTGCCCTGGAACCCCAATCGTCTTGAACAGCGAGAAGGAAGGGTCGATCGTTTCGGACAGACTGCGTCC
>JAIWHJ010000133.1:0-5673 GCA_048629695.1 Promethearchaeota archaeon | reverse complement strand
GCTTTGTTACTGCTAAATATTGCCAAAGGCTCAATGATAGTATAGATTAATAAAACTCTAGTCAACTTATCAATCATTTTATCCTCAATATCGTTAAACTTCAGGAGTTACCATAATCAATCGATCTACTGGTCAGCTCTATGCCGGCGGCGGCGGTGGTGGAAATGTGCCTGCCTGGTGGAACCTTGAAGACAATACGGGGGGCTAATTTTTTTTGGTCATTGTAATGAGGCACAGGCAGAACGTTCAGGCGTCAATTCTGGACAGGCTCATAGACCGGGAACCGAATGTCACCCATGAGCCTGTCCCGGATGGCTTTTCAGTAGGACAGATCAAGGATTCCGTAGCACGGGATTTGGAAAATCTTCTGAATACAAGGCGCAACATCCTTGTTCCTCCGGCCTCGTGCCGGGAGGTCAGTAACTCTCTGTTTGTTTATGGCCTGCCGGATTTCACCAGTAAAAATCCGGGAAATGTGTCTGTTCGGTCACAGTTGCGCCTGGAAATCGAAAAGACAATATCACGCTTTGAGCCGAGGTTAAAGAATATTACCGTTCATATTGATTCTCCAGCCACCGGCAACAGAGAGCTTAAGTTCAGAATTACCGGCGTACTTGTTGTGGACCCCATATCCGAACCGGTAGTTTTTGACACGAACTATGATCTGAATAGAAGTAATTACACCATAACAAAGTAGACAGCGCCTGAACGAAAACTAAAAAATGACGTTAGTTCAATAGTATAAGTATAAGTTGTCAGTTGTCAGTTATCAGTTGTCAGCACAAAAACAGGAAGTTAAAAATGCTGACAACTGATGACTGAACACTGACAACTGAACACTGACAACTGACAACTGAACACTGACAACTATGGATGACGCACTGCTGGACTATTACGAACAGGAGTTGAGCTATGTCCGGCAAATGGGGGTGGAGTTTGCCGGGAAATATCCCAAGATTGCCGGGCGTCTCCTGCTTGAACACGACAAGTCTTCCGATCCCCATACTGAACGGTTGATCGAAGCCTTTGCCTTTATCAGCGGTCGCATTCACAAAAAAATAGATGACGATTTTCCGGCCATTACGGAATCGCTCTTTAATGTCATTTATCCGCATTACAATAACCCCATCCCGTCGCTGACCATAGTCCGTTTTGAGCCGATCATGCAGAATATAACCGAGGTCGGCTACCTGATCGATCGCGGCACAAAACTCTACTCCAAACCGGTCAACGGCACCCCATGCCAGTTTACCAGTTGTCAGCCGGTGCATATCTGGCCGGTGGAAGTAGTCGCAGCAGGTCTCAAAGAGCCGAAGACGCTGGTGAAGGACGCCCAGCAGGCCATTCACATTCAACTGAAAACGGCAAACAATATCCCCTTTTCCGAGATTGAATGGAAAAGCCTGCGTTTTTTTCTGCATGGCCAGCATCAACATGTTTTTTACCTTTACGAGCTGCTGTTTAACAATGTCTGCCATGTGGAATGTGTAGCCGGGGCCGGCACTGGAGCAGCAAAAAGTATTACATTAGCGCCTTCGTCAATCAGTCCGGTCGGCTTTGATGATGAGGAAGGGGTTTTGCCGTTTTCCAAGAGGTCTTTTCCAGGTTATCGCCTGCTTTTCGAGTATTTCTGCTTTCCGGAAAAATTTCTTTTTTTTGATCTGCTGGGTCTTGACGGATTAAAGGAAGAAAAAATTGACGACACTCTGGATATCTGGATCTATCTGAACAGGATTGCCAAAGGTAATCTTGTGGTAAACAGGGATACCTTCTGCCTTAATGCTGCTCCTGCCGTCAATCTTTTTTCAAAAATAGCAGAACCGATCCGGGTGGAACAGCGCAAGACTGAATATCAGGTGGCGCCTGATTTCAGAAAACGGGAGAGCACCGAAGTCTACAGTATCGACAGGGTGACAGCCTCGACAACGGCAACTCCCGATGAACAGTATGAATACAGACCTTTCTATTCCATGCGCCACCACCTGAGTGGAGATGAATCGCACAGCAGGAGGGCCTATTGGCATATCCAGCGTCGTCCGTCCGGCAAAAAGGGCGACAATGGCACAGAGGTTTTTCTCTCCTTTGCTGATCTTGATTTCAAGCCTACTGATCCGGGCGTGGAGATTTTGCTGCTTCACACTACCTGTACGAACAGGGACCTTCCGTCCAGGCTGCCCTTCGGCGCGCCAAAGGGAGATTTTGATCTGGAGATTGCAGCCCCCCTTGTCAAGGTAAGCGGCATTATAAAGCCAACCCCATGCCGTCGCCCTTCACTGGGTGGCGGTCTGCATTGGCGCCTCATATCTCATCTGTCCCTGAACTATCTGTCAATCGTCCGGGGTGGCGAGGAGGCGCTGCGGGAAATCCTCAGACTGTATGACTTTGATAATTCGCCGACAACACGGCAGCAGATCAGTGGAATTTCCAGCCTGAAATCACGTTATGTAACCAAGAGGATGGGGCGCTCCCTGGGACGGGGGGTGAGGGTAGAAATCGAATTTGACGAAGACAAGTACGTCGGTACCGGACTTTTTCTTTTTACCAGTATTCTGGAAAGGTTTCTCGGCCAATACGTGTCGGTTAATTCATTCAGCCAGCTGGTGGTCCGGACCATCCAGAAAAGCGAGGTGTTGAAAGAGTGGCCCCCGAGAAGCGGAAATCGAGTTCTCCTTTAAAACAGAGGCTTGAGGAGGAATTTTATACCTTTTCCTTTTTTAAGGCCGTTGATATGCTGGAGAAGTTTTACCCGGACAGGAAGCCCTTGGGCCAGACACTGGATCCGCGTCAGGAGGCGGTACGTTTTTCCGTCTCACCCGGTCTTTCTTTTGCCCCCAGTGATATTGCAGGATTTACATCTGCTACGAAAGATACACCGTGCGGCATGGATGTCGCCTTTATGGGGCTTATCGGTCCATCAGGGGTATTGCCCCACTGGTCCAATGAAATAGCTGTGGAGCGGAGACGCAGGAAGGATTTCAGCATCAGCGCCTTTTTTGATATTTTCCACCACCGCCTTATTTCTCTTTTCTATCTGGCCTGGAAAAAACACCAGTTCCAGGTAACATACCTGCCAGGGTCCAAAGACAAGCTGTCCGGCTATCTGCTTAGTCTTGCGGGATTGGGAACCGCGGGACTTCGTGGGCGCATCGGCCTGCCCGAGGAATCGCTTTCTTTTTACAGTGGTCTCTTGTCGAGGCAGATTCCTTCGGCAGTGGCCATTGAATCTGCAGTGGCCTATTATTCCGGCGCCTCGGTTTCTGTTGAGCAGTTTGTCGAAAGGATGATTCCCCTGTCCCCGGAAGATCAGACCAGTATCGGCGCGGCAAACGCCAAATTGGGAGTAGATACGATATGCGGCAATTTCGTCTGGGACTGCCAGACAAAATTTAGGGTCAAACTCGGTCCGATGGGTCTTGATGAGTTCCTGCGTTTTCTGCCCAGCGGCGACCTGCTGCATCCCATTTTTTCTTTTGTACGCTATATGGTAGGCATTGAATATGAATTTGACGTGCGCGTTCTGCTGAAACGCGAGGAGGTTCCTCCCTGCATCCTGGGAGCGGAGACCCCGGCCCCACGCCTGGGATGGTCAACCTGGGTCAAGAGCCCAGATTATATGCACCAGGAAAATCCGTATATCACGTTTGAGGAGCAAGGGTTGGAGCTGATAAGCTGTTGAGCTGATGAGCTGTTAAGCAACTACTAAGCAACTGCGAAAAATATGTTGCGGGAAAAGGCTTAATCGTCTCAACTGGCTGGCTGAATACAAACTGCTGAAACTTAAATCCCTTGCTGAGGAAATAACCAAAATGCTTAATTCTCTAATAAAATCGATGAGGAAATAATGCGCTATTGAGTTTTCTGTTGCTCAACAGCTTACCAGCTTAACAGCTTAACAGCTAATAAACGGAGTTATTCACATGGCAATTTCAAATCTCAAATCCCTGATTGGAAAACTCAACACCGCCTGCCGCAAAAGCCTTGAATCCGCTGCGGGTCTCTGTCTGTCGCATACCCATTATGACGTGGAGTTGGAGCATTTTTTCATCAAACTCCTTGATATTAATGATACCGATTTTCAAAAAATTCTCCGCTATTTTGAGATAAACGAGTCGCATCTGATTGGGGATCTGACCAGGACCATCGAGGAGTTCAAAAGGGGTAATTCCCGCACTCCAGCCCTTTCGCCTCGTATTCCGCAAATGATCAAGGAGGCATGGCTTGTTGCCTCGGTTGATTTTCAGGTAAGTGCCATTCGCAGCAGTCATATCATTATTTCACTGCTTTCCAATGCCGAGATGGCAAGGGGGCTGCATGCAAGCTCATCCCTGTTCAAAAAAATCTCGGTTGAGACTTTGACGGAATCCTTTGCTGATCTGACTGCAGGTTCGGTTGAGGAAAGTGAAGAGGCTGCCACGGCGGCAGCTCCTGCGGCAGGCAGGGGCGCTGCTGCGCCGGTTGCCGGCGGAAAGGGGCAGGCTCTTGCTCAATATACGGTTAATCTCACCGACAAGGCCAAAAAAGGTGAGATAGACCCGGTGCTTGGCCGTGATTTTGAGATTCGTCAGATGGTGGATATCCTGATCCGCCGCCGTCAGAATAACCCGATTCTGACCGGGGAGGCCGGGGTGGGCAAGACTGCGGTGGTTGAAGGTTTTGCCTTGAGAATTGCGGAAGGCGACATACCTCCGCCATTGCAAGGAGTGGCCATCCACACCCTGGATCTGGCCCTTCTCCAGGCCGGCGCCGGTATTAAAGGTGAGTTTGAGGAACGGCTCAAGCAGGTCATCAACGAGGTGAAGGCCTCTCCTGTGCCGATCATCCTTTTTATTGATGAGGCCCACACCTTAATCGGGGCCGGTGGTTCCGCCGGGGCCGGAGATGCGGCAAATCTGCTCAAACCTGCCCTGGCCCGGGGAGAACTTCGTACCATTGCCGCAACAACCTGGGCCGAGTATAAAAAATATTTTGAAAAGGATGCGGCCCTGGCCCGCCGTTTCCAGGTCGTTAAAATAGAAGAACCGGATGAAGAAAAGGCCAGGGTAATGATGCGGGCCATTGCTCCGTTTATCGAAAATCATCACAAAGTGATGATAACCGATGCGGCCCTGGTTGACTCTGTTCATCTTTCCCATCGCTATATTACCGGCAGACAGTTGCCTGATAAATCAGTCAGCGTGCTTGATACGGCTTGCGCCAGGGTGGCCATAGGGTTGACCACTAGTCCTTCGGCTGTTGAAGAGGCGACACGACGCATCGGCCAGATTGACCGTGAATCAACCATTCTTGAAAGAGAGGTCCTGATGGGTCAGGATCATAGCGAACGTCTTGAAGGGTTGGCTGCCCAGAGGGAAGAAACCCAAAAGAGCCTTGATGGCCTTGAAGCGAAATGGAAGGCTGAAATGGAGGTTGCAAACAAGATCGTTGCCGCAAGAAAGGAGATCCTGGAGTTGCACGAAGAGGAACCGGCTTCTCCGGATTTGGCTGAAAAGCGCGAAGAGTTGAAAGAATTGGAAGCAGGGCTCGCCGAGGTCCAGGGAGATGAGCCCCTTGTCCAGATATCGGTTGATTCCAATATCATCTCCGAGGTTATTTCCGGCTGGACCGGTATCCCAACAGGCAGGATGCTTACCGATGAAATCACCACGGTGATGAACCTTGATAAACTTCTGGGCG
>JAIWHJ010000132.1:0-5683 GCA_048629695.1 Promethearchaeota archaeon | reverse complement strand
CTGGAAGAGCTGAGGGATCTGGGTTTGTGGGACGGCGCCGAAAAAGAGGTTGAGGCATATTCCGAGCCCGAGACCGAGGAGTGGTTTCAGAAAGAGGTTGTGGACAATACCAGAAAGGACAAGGAAGATCCTTATGACCGGGAAATCGATGCGGATGGTGACGGCTACATGATCAGTCAGGGGGATTGCAATGATCATGATCCAGGCATCCATCCCGGCGCTGTCGATACAAACTGCAACGGAGTTGATGAGGACTGTGACGGCCAGGATGACTGTGACGGCCAGGTTGATGACTCTGACGGCCAGGTTGATGACTCTGATCAACCCCTGGAGGGCGCAAACAGCTTACAGACGGACAACGACAATATGAACAACAATCCACTTCTGGGTTATGCCGTCCAGCCGGACCCGTTTAATAATTCGGACTTGTTCACTGATGTGATGGCTGTCCACAATGCCACGGAAATCAGGACCAGGGATGATCTTTTCATGCAGATGGCCGATGCCCAGGCTGGCCGGGTCTTGAGGGACCGGTCCGGCAATCGGGTTAGAATTCAGCAGTATGTCTTACGGCCTGATGCCCAGACAGTTCAGGTCGTGAATGTTAATCTCCGGGAAGGCGACAGCCTGTCCAGCATTGATTTTATCACTCGCTTGACCAATGATTTACCCGAGTCACTGCAAGATCTTCCCTGGGATATCTGGCTTGACACCCATGTCGACGAAGGTGGAAGCCGCTACATCTCTAACCCGACCAACGAATTTGAACTCGACCGGATGAGTGTCCGGCTGACCAATCCGGGCGGTGATTTTCTTCAGGAATCGCGGATCTTTGGCCCCCTTGAAAACACAGGATGGGATCTGCAGCTCATTATAGCCGAGCAACTGCTCATTAACTTAAACGGCAACCTGCGGAGCTATTCCTATGCACCCGATATAGCCAATGCCGAGGCCGGTGAGTATTGGGTTGTGCCAAGCCAGTTTGTCATGCCGGGGAACCCCACCTCCTTTGACTACATGTCGATCAACGGCGCCTTGGTCACCACTGAATTTTTTGTTGTCGGCGATGCGACTGATGCAAACAATGTCATTGACGGCTACGACGATGAAACGATTTCCGATATCTGGGACGCGCTGGCAGTCAATCAAACGGAGGGGCCGTATATCGACAACAATAATCTGGAAATGGTATTCCGTTACGGCGATGGTACGGAAATTACGGAAATTGATGTAGTGTATATTCCCATGTCACGGATGTCGTGGAAGTAATGAGAGGAAAATCAGAAAACAGGAGCAAAGACCTTAAAATGAAAAATCGTCTATTGAGCATTCCCGGTCAAAGCACATTTGTTTTGCTGCTCATACCGGCCTTTTTTTGGCCGACCAGCCTTCTTGCCCAGGAAACGGATGCGGCTGACTCCGTTGTCTCCACTCCGGAAACCGTCAGACAGGAGGCGCCGCCCGAGGTTATGGGCTACGGATATGATCAAGATCCGGGCCCTGCCGGTGACCGCTGGCTGTTTTTCGGACATATCAACGGCTATTACACGCGCTCCGATCAGAAGGGAGATAATACGGTCTCGGGAGGAGGATTCAACGGCATGCTGGCGCCGGCCTACAGGATCAATAACCGGCTTATGGTCAGCCTGCTCTATGACGGCGAGTATTACAAAAAAAGAGACTATTATTCCGACAAGGTTGGTCCACGGCTGAGAACCGAGCATCAGCGCCACACCGGCACGGCCATGCTCCGTTATCGCTTTGGCCCGGAAAACAGGCTTTCCATCCGGCCTTTAATTTTCCATACAAGGACCTATAACAAGGATGTGACCGGCGACGGCTGGAATGACGGACTTTATAACTACCGCGATAAGGGCGGCGGCCTGGATTTTGACTACCGGCGGCGGCCCTTGGGCGTTGCCGGCGGGGTCTATCAATGCGGGATTCAGTATTACCAGCGGAAATACCCAAACTTCACCTCCCTCCTTGATCTGGCAACCGGACTTGGCATTGAAAAGGATGAAAGGGATTACCGGGGCACCCTGTTCAGAGCCGGCTATATATCGAGCCATGAAAAGACGCTGCGCTGGGCTGCTGACTATTATGTCCTCCATAATCGCCTTGATGACAAAAAAGTGGTCCGATCAGACGGTGTCCTTTCATCAAAGGAGCAGCGGGATTACCTCCATAGCCTGAGCCTCCGCTTTTCTTTTTTTCCAGCCGCAAACGATATCCTGCGCCTTGGCCTGGATCTCAATACCAGCTTCAACAGGAGCAACCAGAATTATTATGACGGCATGGGGACGATCAACCTGGCCGATGATGTTTTCCTGGATAATTACTACGATTATAGCTCCTACCGGATCAGGCCAAACCTCACATATACCTTGTCCAGGCTTCCCCTGGAGGCAAATCTGGCCTATTCCCTGCAAAGGGTCGATTACCGGGGGAGAAAGGCGCAGGATACGGATGGCAGCTACAAAAACTCAAAGCAGTATGAAACCCAGCAGGGCGTCACGGTACGGCTGTCCTGGTTTTTCCTGAAACAATTAACCGCCTATCTGCAGTGGGATTATCTCGATGTCAATTCCAACAACGATGATGAGAGAATTTATCATTACGACCATACGGTGCAGAACTGGCAGGCCGGATTAAGTTATACCTTTTGATGTAAATACTCGGGAACCAGATTCCTGAGATGTTCGATCATGGTTGTCACGTCCCTGCTTTGGGCGGCATCTTTAAGCGCTTTCATCTCGGCTGACAGCCAGTCCCAGTCCACATGGCGGCTTTCGGACAATAGGAGCTTGGGATGGGTCGTGCCTTTTAAGTTCTCTTTTTCATGAAAGACCTGTTCGTGGAGTTTTTCCCCAGGCCGAAGCCCGTTAAAAACAATTTGGATGTCTTTTCCAGGCTCCAGTCCTGAAAGACGTATCATCTGCTCGGCAAGTTCCCTGATCAAAACCGGCTCTCCCATCTCGAGCACAAATATCTCACCCCCCTCCCCCATTGATCCGGCCTGAAGCACAAGGCCCACAGCCTCTGGAATGGTCATGAAATAGCGAGTGATTTCAGGATGAGTCACTGTGACCGGACCGCCGTTTCTGATCTGTTCCTCAAACAGAGGAACCACTGATCCGGTGGACCCAAGGACATTGCCGAAACGGGTGGTGATATATCTTGTGTTGGAACGGGAATTAAGGTTTTGACAATAGATTTCAGCCACTCTCTTAGTGGTTCCCATGACATTTGCCGGATTAACCGCCTTGTCCGTTGACACCATGACAAAACGTTCGGCGCCGAACCGGTCTGCCGCGTCGGCAACAATTCCGGTTCCGAAAATATTGTTGTTCACCCCTTCGGCCGGATTTCTCTCAAGCATGGGCACGTGTTTATACGCCGCGGCATGAAACACGACTTCCGGCCTGTACTCGCCAAAGGCCCATTCGACCCGTTCACGGTTTTTAACATCTCCAAGCACTCCCTCAAGCCGCAACTCAGGATTAATTGAAAGAAATTCCTGCTCAATGCAGTAAAGATTGTACTCGGAATGTTCCAGAACAATAAGCCTGCCCGGTTCAAGCTTTGCAATCTGGCGGCACAGCTCTGATCCGATGGAACCACCGCCGCCGGTCACCATAATGCGCTTGCCCTTGAGATAACCGGCAATAGCATGCACATCAAGATTCACTGCCTCCCGGCCCAGGAGATCATCCACTGTAATGGGCCGAAGCCGGTCAACATCAACGACTTTGTCTGAGAGTTCCACAATGGTTGGAAGCGTTCTGCATTGAAGATTTAATTTTGCACATTCACGGACCACGCGCTGTACCAGATTTCTGCCGGCAGAAGGAATGGCAAGAAGCGCTACTTCAACCGAAAGCCGTTTTGAAATCACACCCAAATCGTCAAGGCTTCCCAAAACACGCACACCGTGTATTTCCCGGCCGTGTATTTCTGAATTATCGTCTAAAAACGCAACCGGCTGGTACTCCGCCCTGTGAAGCAGATCCCTTAAAAGCAGTTCACCGGCATGGCCCGCGCCTATAATAATTGTTCTCTGACCTTCCTGCCTGTTCAATTCAAAATGACTATCTTTGATCCATCGGTAAATAATCCTGGGAAACATAAGGGCTGCTGTAAGCATTATCGGATAAAGGAGAAGCATGGACCGGGGAACATCTTCCAGGCGAAATACCAGTGAATCCACCAGGATCACTACCAGGGTTCCGACAACCACTGACTTTAAAATGCGTATCAAGTCCGGGATCGAGGCAAAACGCCAGAACCCGCGGTACATTCCGAACAACCAGAAAAAAACCGACTGGACCGGTATTGCCACAACAAGCATTCTGAATGCGCTTCCAAGATATTCTCCGGGATCTCGCCCAGATTGAAACGCAGCCAGAGAGAAAAAAACAATGCAGTTGGAATCAGCAGCGTGTCATGCAAAAATGCCGACCAACGGTTAAACAATAACTTAATTACAACTCTTTTCATGATTTTTATCAGTTATCAGTCTTCAGCTGTCAGTTTTCAGTTTAAGGAAATTAATTTTTTCGTCATGCCGGCGTGTAGTTAGCCGGAATCCAGGAATGGGCTATGTTCTGGATTCCAGACGACTGACAGTTGCTGCAATCAGT
Organism: Promethearchaeota archaeon; assembly: GCA_048629695.1. Taxonomy (GTDB): domain Bacteria; phylum Desulfobacterota; class Desulfobulbia; order Desulfobulbales; family DAOVYS01; genus DAOVYS01. The sequence continues at coordinate 1,040 of JAIWHJ010000132.1, read as the reverse complement.
CCATAAATTAATGCCCAGGCCGCAAGACCGGCGATAATTATTGCCGGATCATTCAATTTTGTCAGTAAAACGGCGGAAATCCCCATACTAATCATTAGAACATACTCTGCCAGGACTGTTTTTTTGTGTCCCCATCCCAATTGCACCAAACGCTGGTAGTAATGGGTCCGGTGCGCTTGCCAGACCTTCTCGCCATTCAGCAGCCGCCGTATCAGGGTAAAGGTTGCGTCTACAATAAACGGCGCAAATAAGAGCAGAGGCGCCCAGATTGGAAATATATTATCCCGTGTCCCCCACAGGGTCAGGCCTCCGGCCAGATATCCCAGCGGGGCCGATCCGACATCTCCCATAAAGAGCCTGGCAGGCGGGAAATTAAACATCAAAAAACCAAGACTTGCAAAGGAAAGTAATAACGAAACGATAAAAAATGATTGAGCGCCTGCGGCAAAGCCGAAATAGGCCATGAAACCAAACCCGCAAACCGCCATTCCCCCGGCAAACCCGTCCATGCCGTCCATAAAATTATACAAATTGGTTAACCACACGACAAAAACCATGCATACTGCGGCTGATATCACAAATGAGGGCGCCCAGACCAGGCCGGGCAAATAATACAGGGAAGGGATGAATCCGGCAAATACCAAAACGGTTGCAACCGAAAAATGAACCAGAAGACGATACCTCGCCGGCACCCCTTTCCGGTCATCCAGATATGAGACTGCTGCAAGCGGAAGTGTTCCAACAGCCAGCCATCCTGCTTCTCCGGACTGTAACCCGAGGGCAATTACCGCGGTTATTCCACACAAAAAAAATGCGGCAAGTATTGCGATTCCTCCGCCGCTGGGAACCGGCTCTTGATGAAGCGAACGTTCGTTGGGATTGTCCATTACCGAAATACGGGACCACGGACCCGCTATCATACGGCTCAGGAATGCGGAGATAAGAAACGCTGAAACAGAAAAAATCCAGATCATCCCGCCCCCTGGTACGGCTTGCGGTACCATTGCACCATCTCGCCAATGGCTGACAAAAAATCCCGC
>JAIWHJ010000131.1:0-5706 GCA_048629695.1 Promethearchaeota archaeon | reverse complement strand
CCTTCTCGCGCCTTGCCATGCGGGCGCCTCAACACCTGAAAATGTAAATTTATTTTTGGGCGAATCCTAAGGGACGGGGCCGAAATTCGGATTTTATGTTGCGAAAAATTTCACATCTCAATAAAATAACATGTTCGGAATAAATTTAAGTACCTTTTGAACAGAATCCTGATCACTTTTACTCGGAGTACACTGAATGCTGGAGATTATAGATCTGCATGTAAACATTGGTGACGTAGAGGTCTTAAAGGGCATTGACCTCACGATCAAGGAGGGAGAGACGGTTATCCTTTTCGGCCCCAACGGTTCGGGCAAAACCACCCTGCTTATGTCGCTGATGGGCTTTAATAATTATACTGTCACCAAAGGCAAAATCATCTTCAAAGGCAAGGATATAACCAACGCGCCCATGTATGAACGTTCCCGACTGGGAATGGGCATGTCCTTTCAGCGCCCCCCGACCATTCACGGTCTGAAGACACAGCATCTGGTCCGGATGTGCGGACAGGGGCGTGACATTGATGTTGAAAATCTGGCCCGCAGGCTTAATTTTGAAGATTTTCTGACTCGCGACATTAATGACGGTTTTTCCGGCGGTGAAATCAAGCGCTCCGAACTGTTACAGCTCATGGCCCAACGTCCCGAACTTGTGCTGTTTGACGAGCCTGAATCAGGTGTTGACCTCGAAAATATGGCCCTTATCGGTAAAACCGCCCGCTATCTGCTGGACGGCATGCCTTCATCCCGCAGTCCAATAAAGGAACGCCGCAAAAACCGCCCTACCTCCGGCCTGATCATCACCCACACCGGCTACATCCTCGAATATATAAACGCAGACCACGGTCAGGTCATGTACAACGGGCGCCTTGCCTGTGAGGCCCGCCCCCGCGACATTCTGGACCACATCCGCAGTCACGGCTACAAGGAATGCGTGCGCTGCCTGGACCCGGAAGCCATTACATTCATGGAGGCCCTGTAATATGAGTTTTCGCAAAATAGATTTATCCCGCTATTCCTTTGACGGCGGTCAATCAGAACCGATTGAGGACCTTTCTTCTCTGGACGCCAAAGACCAGGAACGGTTGCTTTATGCAGGCATTGACGTGAACCAGCAAAATGTTTCCGGCACATTCATGCACTTGAACCATTCGGGTGTGCACTGCCAATCGCGGCAGGAAGGGCTGGAGATCATGGACATCAAGGCAGCGCTGAAAAAATACAACGGCCTGCCCGGGCAGTTCTGGGAACTGGTGGACAGGGATCAGGACGAATACACCCGCGCTGCCGCTGAAAACCTGCACGGCGGCTACTTTATCCGCGCAAAGGCGGGCGTCAAAATCGAGCAGCCGGTGCAGTCCTGCCTCTTTATCAAGGGCAGCGGCCTGGCCCAGAACGTGCATAACATTGTAGTGGTCGAGGAAGGCGCAGAAATGCATATTTTAACCGGTTGCGCAACCGCCCATGGCACTCGGGAGGCGGCCCACATGGGCATATCGGAATTCTGGGTAAAAAAAGGCGGCAAACTCATCTTTACCATGATCCACAACTGGGGCGAGGAAACCGCGGTTCGCCCACGTTCCGCCGGCGTGCTGGAGGAGGATGCCGTATTCCTCAACAATTACGTGCTGTTAAAACCGGTCACAGACCTGCAGATGTATCCAACCCTGTCTTTGAATGGAAAAGGCTCGGTAGCGCGGTTTAATTCCGTAATCGTGGCGCCGGAAGGATCCTATGTTGACACAGGCAACCGTATACTTTTAAACGCCCCGGAGACCCGGGGCGAAATTATAGCGCGTACCCTGACCACCGGCGGCACGGTAATCAACCGGGGCCACATCGGCGCATCTTCCGTGCCCGCGCGCGGCCATCTGGAATGCAAGGGCCTGATTCTCGGCGGCGGCCGCATCTGCGCCATTCCTGAACTTGATGCCGACATAGCCGGCGTTGAACTCTCCCACGAGGCGGCTGTCGGTAAAATCGCTCAGGAAGAGATAGAATATCTCATGGCACGCGGTCTTGATGAAGACGAAGCCACATCCACTATTGTCCGCGGATTCTTAAACGTTGAAATGGAAGATCTGCCCCCGGAACTGCAGGCATCAATAGATAAGCAGATCAACGAACTCGACGCCGGCAACGTAATGTAGCGGCGTACAGTCTTGGACTCAGGTACGGGGGCCGAACAGGGCGGTCCCCACACGGACGGAAGTAGCTCCTTCCTCGATGGCTACCTCAAAATCACCTGTCATGCCCATTGAAAGCTCCAACGGCCCATGAAGTCCGAGCAGCCCTTTTGCCGTCAGATCCTTTCCAAGCTGGCGCATCTCCCGAAAAAACGGCCGTACAGCCTCTGAATCGACGAGAAAAGGCGGCATAGCCATTAACCCTTTGACTTTAAGATGACTGCACTGAGATATATCCCGGATGAGCTTTTCCGCATCTTCCGGCAGTACGCCTCCTTTTTGCGGTTCTCTGCCCACATTCACCTGGACCAGAATATCCATTGTTCTGTTAAGCGCTGCCAGGTGTTTTTCAAGTCCATTTGCGAGTTTTAAGCGATCCACGGTCTCAATCACCTGAAAGAGTTCAGCAGCGGCTTTTGCCTTGTTGGTCTGCAAATGACCGATGAAATGCCAGGTCAGGTTCCTGCCGAGTATTGAAATTTTTTCTTTTGATTCCTGAAGATAGTTTTCCCCGAAAACAAGCTGGCCGCAATTCACGGCATCCCGGATCAATTCAACAGACTTCCGCTTGCTTACTGCGACCAGCTTGACCGAATCCGGTTCCCTTCCGGCCCTGATCGCCGCCGCTTTGATACGCTCACGGACATGCTGGATATTTTCCTTAATTGCTGTCATTATCGCTTTCTATAAACCTGCATAATGTCCTGGCACATAGTGTATCTTGCAAAACAAGGCTTTTTGCCGCAAGCGCTGCCGCCTTGGAACGGCTGCCGTCCGTCAGGGCACGGGCGGCAAGCTCAACCAGGGCCGCCGCCTGTTCCTCAATTTCAAAAAGCAATGAAAGGTCGGAACGGCAGCGACGGCAAACCGGCTTCTTCTCCTTGACCCTGGCCCGGCACACTGGACAACGTTCCATGATTCATGCCTCCAGATAAAAAATAATGTCCGACAGTTCTTCCACTGGTTCCGTCAAGGCTGTCAGGTCATTTGCCGATAAGGCCTCTTGTATCTTTTCGATCAGATCAACCATCTCTTCACGGTCATCGGGTTCGGCCTGACCAAGGAGGCGCTCCGCCTTTTCAATCAGGGCGCCTGCCTGGACCTTCATCTGTCTGCCGGGTCCGGCAGTGTCCGCTTCTTTAGGGGCCGGCGTCTTTTCTTCTCTGATTTCATCCTCTCCGAAAAGATTAATAATTTTCTCTTTAGCTTCAGACAATTCCGCCTCATCGAACCTGGAGATAGCGTTGTCAATGGTAATTTTTTTCTCGAGCCCGGTTTTTTTCTCTCGCGAGGTAACATGGAGGATGCCGTCTTTGTCGAGCTCGAACATGGTAATAATTTCATTGCCGGCAGACGCGGCGCTGAGTCCTTTAATCATAAATTCGCCGATCTGTATGTTCTTTTTGGCATCTTGATGCTCTCCCTGGTAAACGCCGACCTGTACTTCCTTCTGATTGTCGTATGTGGTGTAGAACACTTCGCTTTTGGTTACCGGAATCGGAGTATTTTTTGAAATGATCGGCACAAAAAAATATGGGTAAGGCATGCCGTCTATTTCATGCAGGGCGTGGGTCCCGAATGTATAAGGGGTGATATCCACCAGGACGGCGCTTACCTTGTCTCCCCTTATCATGGCCGCCTGCATAGCTGCGCCGGTGGCCACGCAGAGGTCCGGATCGACCTCGCGGCGGGGATGGAAACCGAATTTTTCCCCAAGCCTCCGGGTCACCAGAGGGGTGCGGGTTGAGCCGCCCACCAGCAGAATCTCCTCAATATCGGATACAGTCAGATCGGCGCTGTTCAGCGCGGTATGGACCGCTTCAAGGGTTTCATCGATAAAGGAGATGATCATATTTTCATAATCATGGCGGGCCAGATCCAGTGACAGGTTAACCGGCACGTTGTTGTTTTCCAGAAGATATTCTTCAGAAATCGAGGCAAAAGGGTGGTCGGATAAAACCTTTTTCGCATTTTCCGCGGCCCGTTCAATCCGGGCCATGGCCTGGGCAGACAACGGCTCGGTAACATTATGCTCGTTTTTAAGGTGTTCAATAATATGTTCAACAATTTTATGGTCAAAATCATCACCGCCCAGATGGTTATTGCCGTGGCTGGCCACCACCTCGATGACACCGTCTTCCATCTGCACCACCGACACGTCAAAGGTGCCGCCGCCCAGATCATAAATCATAATGCGCCGGCCGCCGTAATGGCCGCTTTCGTAAGAAAGAGCGGCAGCGGTCGGCTCATTAATCATTTTCACCACTTCAAGGCCGGCTATTTCTCCGGCCTCCCGTGTGGCCCGGCGTTGAGCATCGGAAAAATAGGCCGGTACCGTAATCACAGCTTTGCCGATTTCTTCGCCCAGATAAGCCTCTGCCATTGATTTAAGCTTTTTCAGGATAATGGCGGAAATTTCCTGTGGTGAATATGAGCTGTCGCCCATTTGCACCTTTGTTTCTTCTCCCATTCTGCGCTTGATTGATTTTACCGTCCTTTCCGGATAGGCTTGGTACTGATTTTTTGCGTCCTGCCCCACCAGGACAGAGCCACTGTCGTCCAGCCCGACAAAGGAAGGGATTATCATTTGGCCGCTATCCGAAATGATCGTTACTTTACCGTCTTCAACCACGGCCACCTCGGAATTGGTCGTGCCGAGGTCAATGCCGATTATTGTTTCACTCATTTTTCTCTCCTGTTGACTTTAACTTCCGCTGGTCTGAGCACTGTCTCACCGAGCATAAATCCTTTTCTGACTTCTTCAATGACCACGCCCTCAGTCTGGTCCGAACGCCAGGCTACGCCCACGGCCCGCATGCTTTTGGGGTCAAAAGGGGCGTAAAGGGCATCCACGGGCCGCACACCGTATGAGGTCAGCATATCGTCAATCCGTTGCACGGTCATATCCTGGCCCTGGCAAACAGCCGCAAAAGAGGCCTGTTCCCGACGGCAGAATTTAAAGAAAAACGAAGATGGCCCTGACCTCTTAAAAGCCGCCAGGCCCGCAAAAAACCGGTCATAAATATCCAGAAGATCTAAAAGCAGCGGCCGCAGGGCTTCATCAGCGGCGCGGCTTTGCCGTACCTTTTCCGCGGCCAGTCTATCATTTAACTGCCGGTTTGTTGTTTCAAGTATTTGCAGGATATTTTTAAATTCATCAATTGCTGTCTTTACCTGCCTCGATTCAATCTTCACCTCGCTTTTAAGAGCGGTCAATTCGCTGAACAGCCTGAACAGATCAATCGAATCCTTTTTTTCAATATCATCTTCCAATTCCGGCTCTGAATCAAGAAAAGAACAAAACCGGGCAATCAATTCATCCTTTGTCGTTTCATCCATTTTTTGTAACCATTCACCATGTGTATGAACTTACTTAGAAAGTAAGTAAAAATAAATTGTACAGATTGTGCCGTAATTTTTGTTGTTTTCAAGGCGCGTTAAGGCGCGCATAACGAACTATACAAGCCTTGACGCAACACAGAAAACAAGCAAAAGGACAAGTAAAATGTATAAGTTGTTCTTA
>JAIWHJ010000130.1:0-5708 GCA_048629695.1 Promethearchaeota archaeon | reverse complement strand
ATGAAGTTAATGAAAAGCTTTGTGCAGACCTGAAGAATAATCTTCACGGAGTGGATGCTGTCAATATCGGTGGGTTAGTTGCACATGCTATTGCCAGTGAAATCAAAGGCGCCAAGGCTTATATCGCTGATCCTGTAACAGTTGATGAGCTACGTGTATTCATCGCTGACAGAGTATCAATCAGCCAACAAGAAATTGCTGTATATAACTCATATGATCCGCGTGATGCATACAACATTGAAAAAATGGCAATCACAGCAGGCAAAGATGAAACATATGAAACTGCGTTAGGTAATGAATATCCAGCAGATGAAAAGCCAGCGTACGGCAAAGAATATAACGAAAACTTCCTTAAAGAACTATCTGATGCAAAGAAAGATCGTCCAGTAGTTGAAGTTGAAAATCCCCTAATGTCAAAAACTGCAGTAGACAACACAAGTGTTGCTACACCAGATGTTGGCGAACGTGGTGGATGGTCAGTAATGGGTGGAGACACGACAGATGGGCCGCAAAAGTAAGCCATACGCTACAATGAAAGACGGGCCAGATAAATATTTGTTCCGTAAAGATGGTAAACAAAAATTGGTCGGCTCTGCTGATAACTCACCAGAAGATGGTGAAGAAGAATTAGAAGAAAGTGGTTACCGTTACGAAAGAGAAGAAGAAGAGCGCCTCAAAACATTAAGAGATATTCAATATATAATCAGCCAAGAGGCTCCGGCGGTATTCCTCTACAGCCCGACATATTATATAGCCCTATCCAGCAAAGTTCAAAACGCTTCCTTTGAAAATCTGGCGACCACAAGTGATCGCTTTGCAGCCGTCGAAACATGGTATGCCAAAGTTGATAGAAAGCTGAAAGAAGGAACTAACCCTCTCACCTTCTTCTCGTGGATAGCAAAACAGTTTTAATTCGTAATTCATAATTGTACAATGCCGATCATGCAACAGTCACTCTTTCCGGATTCTCCCTCCCCTGACCGAAAAAATAAGGCGGATGACTGCCTGGGGGAATTAAATCCCTCTCAGTACGAAGCCGTTACCTCCATCAAGGGCCCTGTCCTGGTTATTGCCGGCGCTGGAACAGGCAAGACACGGACACTGGTTCACAGGACGGCTCATCTTGTGCAGACAGGAATTCCGCCCGAGAATATCCTGCTCCTCACTTTTACCAGAAAAGCGGCCCAGGAAATGATCTGCCGGGCAAGCCTCTTGATGGACGAATCATGCCGCAGAGTGGCGGGCGGCACTTTCCATGCAACAGCCAACATGCTTCTCAGGCGGTTCGGACATCATCTAGGGTTTGAACGAAATTTCACAATCCTTGACCGTCCGGATGCCGAAGGCATTATAAGTCTCTTAAAATCATCTCTGGACCTGTCCGGTGCGGGCAAACGTTTTCCTTCCAAACGGGTGATCATGGACATCTTCAGCAAATCAGTCAATAAATCAACGTCAATCGACGAACTCATTGACAGGCAGTATTCCCATTTGATCCTTTACCTGGACGATCTGCATCTTATCGGAAAACATTACAAAAAATACAAGCTGGAACACGGGCTCATGGATTATGACGATCTGCTCGTGAACTGGCAGCGGCTTCTTGCAGAAATTCCTGAAGTCAGGGAGGCCATTTCAAACAGATTTACCCACATCATGGTGGATGAATACCAGGACACCAACCTGATCCAGGCCGACATTATCCGGCTTACCGCCGCCCCGCTCAACAACGTTATGGTCGTTGGGGATGACTCACAGTCCATATACAGTTTCCGAGGGGCTGATTTCCGTAACATCATGGACTTCCCAAGGATCTTTCCGGATGTGAAACTGATCAAGCTGGAGGAAAATTACCGTTCCAGCCAGGCAATTCTCACTGTGACCAATTCGATCATTGAAAACTCATCTGAAAAATATACGAAAAAACTGTTCAGCCGAATAGAAGGCGGGATAAAACCCATAATTTATTCAGCCTCCAATGAAACAACTCAGGCCCGATACGTGATTGGAAAGATAGAAGACCTGGTAAATGAGGGTGTCCCGATCACTGAAATCGCGGTTCTTTTCCGATCCGGGTTCCATTCGTATAGACTTGAAATGGAGCTTATAAGCAATCAGATCAACTTTGAAAAACGGGGCGGGATGAAACTGACGGAATCAGCGCATATAAAGGATGTTCTCTCTTTTTTAAGGGTTCTGTCCAACCCTGGGGACAATATTTCCTGGAACCGGATACTGCTCATGCTGGACAAGGTAGGGCCCAAGACAGCCGGAAAAGTCCTTTGGAATATCAAGACCGCCGATGATCCTTTTGACGCGCTTTTAAACTATCCCGCGGGCAAGAGCTGGAAACAGGGCCTTAACAACCTGGCAAAGATGCTCCTTTCCCTCAGAGAACCGGAAATCGCGCCCACGGCCCTGTTAGACAGGGTGATGGTTTACTATGACCCGATATTCAAAAAGATATTTCACGACGATTATCCGCGCAGAAGCCGTGATCTTGAACAGCTCGGAATAATACTGGCCGGTTATCATGATCTCCAGTCATTTATTGATGACACAACACTTGATCCGCCTGAAAACATCGGGAACCCCGGAGACCCGCATTTCAACTCCACTGACAGGCTCGTGCTCTCGACAATTCATTCGGCCAAGGGCCTTGAATGGGACACCGTATTTGTTATTCACCTGGCAGAGGGTAAATTCCCCTCTGTCCATGCATTACTTTCAGATCAACTGGAAGAGGAAAGACGCCTGATGTACGTTGCCGCGACCAGGGCAAAACACCGCCTTTTCTTTACATATCCCAGGGAAGGAATATCCGCTGATTTCACGGCTGCGAACAATACAATCTCCCCTTTTTTAAACGAAATACCCACAGGCCTTGTGAGTTCCCCCTCAATTCGCTCTTACAGTGGCCACGCTTTTCCACGGGAAAAAACCGGCTTTCAAGAGGACAGACCCAAGGCCGTTAAACAGACCATGGGGCACACATCGTTTTATCCGGGAATGAAGGTCAGACATCCATTTTTCGGAGAAGGGTCTATCAAGGCCGTAAAAGGCCCGAAAACCGTGGAAGTCTATTTCCCGAGGCACGGCAAAAAGACCCTGCGCACCGACTACACCAAACTGAAAATTCTGGAATAGGGGTTCAGGGTTTATTTGATCGAAATTTGTAAGCTCTAACTGATTTCAGAAAATGTCATGCCCTAATGTTGTTATCGGGCATCCAGAAGTCATTCATCATTCATCATTCATCATTCATCATGAACTACCGGGAAGCATGGTCATTCCTCGACAATCTGCAGTTTTTTAAGATCAAACTGGGCCTGGAGAGCATGACCCGGTTTCTGGACGGATTGGGCCGTCCCCAGGAAAATTTGAGGTTTGTACATGTGGCTGGAACCAACGGCAAGGGCTCGGTATGTATCACACTGCTTACCATGCTTGTTGCGGCCGGTTACAAGGTTGCTCTATACACCTCGCCCCATTTGAATTCAGTCAGGGAACGATTCAGGATCAATAATTCCTATATCTCCAAAAAAGAGTTTGCCCGCACTGCCGGCAAAATTATAAATATTCTGGACGGCCGCCGAATTACCTACTTCGAGTTTACCACGGCCATTGCAATGGTATGGTTTGCCGAAATGAAGGCCGACCTGGCCATCCTGGAGGTCGGGATGGGAGGCAGGCTGGACGCGACAAACGTTATTTGCCCGCTTACTTCCATCATCACGAACGTGTCCATGGATCATGAGGCATATCTGGGCAATACACTTCAAGCAGTGGCAGGTGAAAAGGCGGGAATCATCAAAACAGGCGTGCCTGTTATCTCAGGCGCTGCCGATGATGCAAGTCTTGAGGTGATTGAAAGGACCTGCCGGCAAAAAAAAGCCCCTCTCTATCTCATGGGAAGGAATTTTTTCAAAGAGACTGAATCCGATAAAAGCTGGACTTACCGAGGAATCGGTGACTCCGGACAGGTTATAAAAAACCTTTCATGCAATCTGAAAGGAGAATACCAGGTCGGCAACTCGGCAATGGCCCTGGCCGGACTTGAAATACTTAGAGATTCCGGTTTCAGTGTAAACGAAAACGCAATCAGGCAAGGTCTGAACCATGTGAAATGGCCGGGCCGTCTGGAATATTTCAATCTGCCCGAAGCATCCTCTGATCAGGATGGGGAAATGGCGCACCGGCGCCAATACTTGATTGACGGAGCCCACAATCCGGCAGGTGTGATGAGCCTTAAAAAGGCCCTTGAAACAGATTTCTCCTTTAAAAATCTTGTAATGGTCTGGGCAAGCATGGCTGACAAGGACATTTTAAAAAACCTTTCCATAATCGTCCCAATCTGCCGGAATATAATCATGACAAGGCCAAAAGGGGAAAGATCGGCAGAGCTTTTTGCACTCCGTAAAGCCGTTCCTGAAAAATATCTGGATCGCGTCATCTGCATCTCGTCTATACACAGGGCACTGGACAAGGCCCGTAAACTTACGACTCCGGATGATCTCATCTGCATCGCAGGCTCCCTCTATCTTGTCGGCGAGGCAAGGACTATTCTGTTAGGAAACCTGAAAATATTCCTTCTTGACACAGGTCGACAATGTGTATAAATTGCAAACTAATTACACATTAAACATTCAAGGAGGCAAAGATGAGAACCAACATCGTAGTTGATGACAACTTAATGGCGGAAGCATTAAAATTAAGTAACATTAAAACAAAAAAAGGCGTTGTCGATAAGGCTCTAAAATTACTTGTCCAAGTCAAAAAGCAAGAAGCCATTCGGGAACTTAGAGGCAAATTAAACTGGGAAGGAAATTTGTCCGAAATGAGGGTTGATTAATGGTTCTAGTCGATTCCTCCGTATGGATAAATTACTTTAATGGAAATACTACATGGCAGACAGAAATTCTTGACCAAATGCTATTGCAAATCCCTCTGTTTACAGGAGATCTGATATTAACCGAAGTATTGCAAGGATTTAGAAAAGATAATGAATACAATAAAGCCAAAAAAATTATGAGCATATTGTCTTGTAAACAAATGGTCGGGTACGAACTTGCCATTAAAAGCGCTGAAAATTATAGAAAATTAAGAAAAAAAGGGATTACCGTTAGAAAAACAATTGATGTAATCATTGGCACATTCTGCATAAATGAAAATATCCCATTGTTACATGACGACAAGGATTTTGAACCTATGGTCGAGCATTTATCTCTAAAATCAATCTCCCGGAGTTTTGTACATTAAGGGATGTGGAAATAAAAAGGCAGAGCCTTAAGGTATGCATTCCCAGGCAGAGCCTGGGAACGAGGGTAAAGGAGATAAAGATGGGGTTGGTTTTAACTTCGGCCACCTTGCTTCGCAGCTTTACTCAACATCCAAATAAATGCTATGAATTCACTTGGTTGCGTTTTCTTGAGCTGGTATTGTAAAATTAGTGGCCGAAGTTAAAACCAACCCCCATTTTGCTAAAATGCAAGGTCAAAAGGCGTGTGTATCCCGTTGCAGGCTATAACGTCCGGCATACGGATCGCGTACCAAGGCGGTTCGGCTGGTCAGGCAAGTAATCGCCAGTGCAACCTGATGATTACTTGTCGGGGCTTCAGACTTCAGTGACGCTATTGATGTTTCACCCACTGGTGCATTACACCAATAAGACACTCCCTCCTATAACCCACTACCATTTATCCCCACCA
>JAIWHJ010000129.1:0-5710 GCA_048629695.1 Promethearchaeota archaeon | reverse complement strand
TTGACTTCAGCAATGCAACCATTACCGGCCTGCCAATCCCCTTGGGTACCCTGCCGATATCCTACGATGGAACGGTTTACGGGGGCGGCTTCAACCTGATTTACGGCGGCGACTGGTGGTTCGTCTCGCTGAACAACACCTGGACCAGCACCAGCCTGAGCGGGGATTTCGATTCTACGGTTTCATCCTTCACCAGCCAGCCACGGATCGGAATGACCAGGGAGAAGTGGGTGTTTTGGGTTGGCGGCATGTACCTCAAAACGCAAGAAGAGGATTGGACTGTCATATCAGTGATCGAGGCTGCTCTTGAGAACGAGCGTGTGGTTTCGATCACCGTGCATCAAATCTATACCAACTGAGCCCTTTGATTGACCTATGCCTGCGTTTTTTGAACATAAAATATACCAACAAAAGCTAAGTAGTGCCTGAACGGAAGCCCTGATACATTTGATAAAACACATAGTTACATAGTTATCAGGCTAAAATGGAAAATGGGGTCAGGCTTGACTTTTTGATATTTCCGGACCATTAAAGGTCAAAAAGTCAAGCCTGACCTCATTTTTTGACCTTTAAATGTTAGATATCGAAGAATCTATAATGAAGCAGTATCAGTTGATTACATCTATTTTTCTTGCAGTGATACTGACTGCGGTCATCGGGTCCGCACAGAATACCCTTTCTGATCCATATGCGATTTTTCTGAAACACTATGACTCAATTGGAGGGCTGGAAAGGCTGAAGGCGGTCAAGACTTTCTATTGTGAAGGCACAACCATTTATGACGGCCTTGACGGCACGTTTAAAGAGTGGGGAAAAAGGCCGCTCAAGTATCGGTTGGAGGAGGATTATTCAGTAATCACCCAGGTCACTGGAGATAATGGGCAGTTTTCCTGGCTCAGAGACACGAACGGCAAAATCCTGATCCTGCGGGACGAGGAGACTGTCAAGAGAAGAAAGATCAGGGAGCTGATGGAAAATTTTAAACACCTGGATCCTGATTCAGATAAATTTTCTCTGTCCTTTGAAGGCATTCAGAGAATCGGTGAGACCCAATGCTATATTGTCAAGATGGTTAATACGATAAACCATGACATGACATGGAACTATTTTGATTTAAAGACCTTCTACAGGTTGAAATCCGTTACAAAGCAGCCGGACATTGAGATACACACCACGTTTTCCGATTACCGCGAGACCAACGGAATCAAACATCCATTTTACAAGGAGTCGATAATATTTCCCAGGGACAAGCGGGAAGTTGTCCGCTTAAGCCGTTTTCTCATCAACCCTGAGATCGATCCTTTTATTTTTGAACCTCCTGAAAAAGATGTCCGGGATTTTCGATTTATGCGTCCCGGCCGATCGGAACATATTCCGTTTCGTCTTAATGAAAACAATATATATCTGCCTGTTTGGATCAAGTCTGAAAAACGGCTCTGGCTGCTTGACAGCGGGGCATCGATGTCGGTAATTGACGCTGATTACGCTGAAAGCCTGGGCCTTAAATCCGAAGGCGGGATCAAGGGGTATGGTTTTGGCGATAATTTTGAGCTGAGTTTTGTAACACTTCCCCCATTTCAGGTAAAGGGCGTTCAATTTGATCCGCAGAAGGTTTATTCGTTTAAGGGGTTGTCAGGCAATTTTCATGAACCGGATGTTGCGGGCATACTGGGATATGATTTCCTGTCCAGGTTTGTTGTAAGAATCGACTATGCAATAAAGGAAATGTCTCTGTATGATCCTGACAATTTCCATTATAACGGCCCTGGGAAAGTAATGGATGCCCCGCTCAAGAATAAGACGTTCAGCGTGGTGATGACAGTGGACCGGACATACTCGGGAAAATGGAGTCTTGACCTGGGTGCATTCAACACCTCATTTCATTTTCCATTTGCGTCTAAACACCATCTGCTTTTGAAAAAAGGGGTTGACCGGATCAGCGGCGGGATGGCTGATGAATACATGGAGCGAACCATTCAGTTCAAGACTGCGGACCTGGGAGGATTTCTCGTTCATGATCCATTGATCAACATTCCGCTTGAAAAGGGAAAAGGCGTTGGTTCAGGAGGAGAGCTTGTTGGAACAATCGGAAACTCCCTGCTGCGTCGTTTTGTAATCTATCTTGATTATGATCGTCAGCAGGTGATTTTTGAAAAGGGTATGGATTTCGGCAAGAAATTTCCAAGGGACAAAAGCGGTCTTATAATCGGGTTATCTGAGAATGGTCTGCCCGGAATAGTCTTTGTGGCGCCGGGCACTCCGGCGGAAGCGGCAGGGTTTGTCGCGGGCGATGTCATCGACTCCATCAACGGGGTCAATGTAAAGAATTTTTCTGGAATAGTTTCCATATACGAATTACTTTGCAAAGAATCAGGCGCTCGGTATACGTTTGATGTGCATCGAAACCATGGAGTTGTAAAAATTGATCTGGTATTAAAGGATCTGTTTTAGTACCTTAGAAAATATACTTTTGGTTGAAGGTTAAAAATGGAGGATGAGATGGCTATGACATTTATAACTGAACTGAAGAAAACGTTCGTATTAATCGCTGTATTATTTTTTTCACTTGTGATAAGTGTAAGCTTATGTCAGGCAGGGGACCATAATTTTGAGTCAACCTCTGAAGGAATATTGCGGGCTCTGACCGCCGGCGAAAAAAAGGGTGAAAGCGACGCCGGGTTGAGTAAGATGAATAAGAGGAAAATTTCAACGGTCAGATATCTGAGCAACCGGCCAAAGCACATCCATGCAGATGTCATTGCCGCTGATAATTTCCGCATGCAGAGCGTCAACTTAAACATCAAGTTTGATTTTGATTCCCATGAAATCCGTCCGGAATCCCATGCGATTTTGAATGAATTGGGCATGGCCCTGACGGATTCCAGTCTACAGGGCAAAAAAATACTGATTATCGGGCATACGGATTCAGACGGTTCCACTTTGTATAACCGCAGTCTGAGTTTGCGCCGGGCCAAGTCGGTAAAATTCTATTTAGTTGCCAATTTTAAGACACAGGTTGCCGGAATAGAGGTGAAAGGGCTGGGAGAAAGCTCGCCCCTGGTGGTCAATATTAATGACATCAACAAGCAGATAAACAGGCGTGTAGAGATCGCCATCCTAAATTATTAAGAAACATTTTGAACAAGGGTGAACATATTATGACAAATAAATCTTTTTCTATTAATCAGCCTACACGTATTCGTTTCGGAGTCAATGCCGTATCCGGTCTTGCTGAGATGGTCAGGGAACTGGGTGGAAGCAAGGTTTTTCTTGTGGTTGATTCAGGTCTGAAATCAGCGGGTTTGGCAGATATGGTTGAAGCGCCTCTTAAGGAAGCGGGAATACCATTTGAAATCTATGACAAAGTGTACCCTGAACCTGGTCTTTCTCTGGCGGATAAAGGGGCTAAATCGGCAAAAAAAGCCGGGGTTGACTGCGTTGTAGGCGTGGGCGGCGGGTCGGCCATGGACGTGGCCAAGGCAATCAGTATTCTTTTGACAAACCACGGAAAGGCTGAAGACTATCTCGGGTTGAACAGGATCAATAAACCCGGAGTTCCCAAGATCATGATCCCGACCACGGCCGGCACAGGCGCGGAGGTCACTTTTACGGCTGTGTTTACAAATGAAAGGACAAAGTCCAAGGCCGGAATGAACGGGTACCCCCTTTATCCGGACGCGGCTATTCTCGATCCGGCCTTGACCTTGACTTTGCCGCCGCACGTGACGGCTGCCACCGGAATTGACGCCTTTACACATGCACTGGAGGCTTATGTTTCCACTCAGGCGCACACAATTTCGGACATGTACGCTGCCGAGGCCATGGATTTGATAAACACTAATCTGGGCAAGGCGTATGCGCATGGCGGGAATATCGAGGCCCGTTCCGCAATGATGATGGGCAGCCTGCTTGGCGGAAAGGCGCTGGCCACGGCCGGAGTCGGGCTTGTGCATGCAATGGCGTATCCTCTGGGCGGGATGTTTGGAATTGGGCATGGACTTGCAAATGCGGTTCTGCTTCCCTTTGTGGTTGAGTACAACACCATTGGAAACCCGGACAAATATAAAGATGTCGCGGCGATCATGGATCAGGACACCGGGGGCTTGAGTCTCAGGGATGCGGCCAATGTCGCGGTGGAGGCAATTCGGGACTTAACTTCCGATGTAAGGATTCCCGGAAGTCTGGCAGATCTCAATATCCCACGTAAAAAGATCCCCCGGATGGCTGAAATTGCTTTGACGGTAACCAGGCCAGTGGAAAATAATCCGAGGAAACCGAGTCTTGAGGATGTGATTGCAATTTATGAGACTGCCTTTGACGGGTAGTTGATTCGAAGAATGTTTTTATGTTGATTCCGGGCGTCATGGTTTTCGAATGAAATAACAAACTGCACAGGAGAAGAAAAAATGCCGGGTTTTGAAATATTTGGCAAAGAGGAGAAACGTGAGATTCTGGACGTGCTTGATACAGGAGTTCTTTTTCGTTACGAATTTGCGGAACAGCGGAAGGGAGTCTTCAAGGTATTGTCGTTTGAGAAAAAGTTTGCCGATTATTGCGGCGCAAGATATGCCCAGGCCGTGACATCGGGTAGTGCGGCGCTCAAGGTGGCGCTGGTCGCCCTTGGAGTGGGGCCGGGTGATGAGGTGATTACCCAGGGTTTTACCTTTGTGGCCACCTGGGAGGCCATATTTGACGTGGGTGCGGTTCCTGTGTTTGCCGAGATTGATGAGACCCTTAACATGGATCCGGCGGATCTGGAAAAAAAGATCACGGATAAAACAAAGGCCATCATTCCGGTACACATGCTGGGCGCTCCGGCCCGGATTGAAGAGATCAAAAGTATTGCCGACAGTCACGATATACCGGTGATCGAAGACACGGCCCAGGCAGCCGGATGTAGATTGAACAACAGGCACCTGGGAACGTTTGGCATATGCGGCACATTTTCATTCGACTCGGTAAAGACCATGACCACGGGCGAAGGAGGGATGATCATTACTGATGACGAGGATCTGTGGCTGAGAATGTCCGAATATCACGATCACGGCCACGATCATGTCATAAATCCGGGAGGCCGGGGAGGGGAAGGCAGGAGTTTTATCGGGTTCAACTACCGTATGATGGAGATTCAAGGCGCCATCGGGCTTGCCCAGCTTGCCAAGCTTGATTACATTGTTGAGGAACAGCGGAAAAACAAGGCGGCTCTTAAGGAGGCTGCAGCCGGGATCAGAGGCGTCACATTTAGAAATATTCTGGACGAGCAGGGCGATTCAGCCACATTTCTGGCCTTTTTCCTGCCTGATGCGGAAAAGGCTTTGGCGGTTAACCAGGTACTAAAGGAGAACGGCGCCGGGGCCATCTATTTTGCAGATAATACCTGGCATTATTATCCCAAATGGGAACATCTTATAAATGGTTCCACGCTTGCCCGTTCCGGATGGCCGTTCAGAGACGACGGATCCAAAAGAAAGGTTGTATACGATCCAGGGGTGTTGCCGGCTTCAGCAGCAATAATAGATCGTCTGCTGGTCTATCAGATCCCGGTTGTTCTGCCCGAATCCCGACTGGAACAGATGACCGAAGCACTTAAAAAAGCGGCGGAAATATAAAAGCCGGGCATAGCAGGGCGGGCAAAGCCCACCCTGCTAAAAGCCTTCTACCTTCTAAGTAACTTCACTTTTTCAAAAATATTGGGCCGGGAGTTGCATAA
>JAIWHJ010000128.1:0-5717 GCA_048629695.1 Promethearchaeota archaeon | reverse complement strand
GCTGCAGCGGAAAGCAAATAAAAATAAGGAGCCCCTTATTTATTCCTGTTGCCCATTATTCAAGTAAGAAACGAAAAAAATCGGTGGCGGAGTGCCACCGATTTCTACTCTACTCATCTTTCTCATCTTCCTTCTGCTTGGCGTTGATTACCTCCTGAGCGATGTGCGAAGGAACGACCTCATAATGCGAAAAACTCATTGTAAATACACCACGCCCCCCAGTAATGGAGCGTAAATCGGTCGTGTAACGTTGCAGTTCAGCCAGTGGGACTTGAGCAGTGACAACGGATCGACTTCGCTCGGTGTCCATACCCTGTACACGAGCACGGCGAGTATTCATATCCCCAAGGATGTCACCCATATTGGTATCTGGTACTGTGATCCGGACATCCATGATCGGCTCGAGTAGTACAGGTGCTGCACCTCTTACTGCTTCTTTGAATGCTTCACGCCCGGCAATTTCAAAAGCAACTGGCTTTGAATCAACAGGATGTTCCTTACCATCGTAAACAGAAACACTGAAGTTCTTGATCGGATAGCCAGCAATAACACCATCCTTCATGGGCCGGATCGCAGCAATATTACCCGGCGTCTTGCCGAGCATTTCCTTTGCCTCCTTTCCCACGGCCAGCACCTTGCTGCCGCGAATATCCTGTCGTACTGCAACAACAGAGGGCTCACGCAGGACAATCCCCTTACCCTTGACATATAAAACAGTATTCGCTGTGCCCAGATCAATGGCAAGGTCGTTGGACATCCAGCCAAAAAGAAAATTAAACGGAGAAAACATCCGATATCACCTGTGAAAAAAGTCAGTTATTCTACTGTTCAAGCCCCGGAAACGCCGTCAAAATATATATCCGGCGGCAGATGACCTGACTGAACATTAAGTTAATAGTTAAATTTTACATACTACCAGCAGGACGAAAAACTGGCAACTTAATAGAAGTTTCTGCCGATCAAAAAAAGAAATCCCCTTGACAGCCTGACCTCAACCATGGTATTTCAGCGCTGTCAAAATGTGGCGGGGGTATAGCTCAGCTGGGAGAGCGCTTGAATGGCATTCAAGAGGTCAGCGGTTCGATCCCGCTTACCTCCACCATTTTACATTTTTTGGGGATGGCTTAAAAAGGTTTTTCCCAGAACAGGAAAGCCTCTGCGTACAACTTAGAACTGGCCTTCTTCTTGTCGCAGAGGTTTTCTTTTATTTAATCCGACATGACATCATCTAAAAAATCGGCCGATTCAGGGCCGGATACATCCTCAAAACCTGTTACGGACGACGCCATTCTTAAAGTAACCAAGGAGATCATAGTCAAGTTCATAGAGACCGGACGCCTTACACCTTCCAATTTTGACGAGACTTTCAAAAATGTATTCAACACGGTAAAACATACCGTACTATCCTGACACCCCACAGACAAGTTATACATGTGAGCATTGACCCGCAACTGAACCGCTTTCCGGATAACGTCCATCACATCCATCTTATGGGTGTCTGTGGAACAGGTATGGGTGCGCTCGCCGCAGGCCTTAAAAACATCGGATTTCATGTCACCGGTTCAGACGAAAACGTCTATCCGCCCATGAGTGAATTCCTGGCAAAAACAGGCATCATGGTAACAGCCGGCTACTCGCCGGACAATCTTGAACCAAGACCCGACCTGGTGATTGTCGGAAACGTCATCAGGCGCGACAACCCGGAAGCCCTTGGCCTGGCTGATGCGGCCATTCCGTATGTCTCCTTTCCCCAATGCCTCAGTCACTATTTTCTTTCCAACCATACATCTTTAGTCATTGCCGGTACGCACGGTAAAACCACGACCGCGTCTCTTCTTGCCGCAATGCTTCACGAAGCCGGGCTCTCTCCCGGTTTTATGATAGGCGGCCTGGTCAGGACATTCGGCAGCAATTTCAGAGTTGGAACAGGCAGCCATTTTGTAGTTGAAGGTGACGAATACGACACGGCTTTTTTTGACAAAGGCCCGAAATTCCTTCATTACAGGCCCCATATCGCGGTCATCACAAGCATTGAATTCGACCATGCCGACATTTACCCCGACCTGTCCGCTATAATCAAATCATTCTCAAGGCTGGTTGAAATAATGCCCGGCCACGGCTGCATCGTTGCCTGTTATGATGACCCAGTGGTCCGGGACGTGGTTTCCAATGCGCCCTGCCGGGTACTGAAATACGGAAAAACCGAAAACCTGGACTTCTCCCTGGCCGACCTTGACATCTCGTGCGGGACCACTTCCTTTTCCGTTTTAAAAAATGGAACCATATTTGGAAAATTTAAAAGTGTAATGCCCGGCCTCCATAACGCATTAAATGCGCTTGCCGTCATTGCAACAATGGACACCTTGGGAGTAGCGCCTGAAAAAATAATTAATGGTCTTCCACGGTTTAAGGGGATAAAACGGCGTCAAGAGGTGCGGGGAACCGTGGATGGCGTCACGATTATCGATGATTTTGCGCATCACCCCACGGCGGTACGGGAAACCCTGACTGCCCTGCGTGCCGCTTACTCAGGCCAAAGGCTTACGGCAGTGTTTGAACCGCGCACCAACTCAAGCAGGAGAAGTGTGTTCCAGAAGACATACGTTTCCTCTTTTGACCACGCCGACCAAATCCTTATAAAAGAACCGGTTGCGCTGACAAACATACCTGAAAATGAGCGATTCTCAGCTCGTAAGCTGGCCTCCGACCTGTGCGACCGAGGTCTTGACACCCACCATTTTTCCACCACTGAAGACATACTGCTATTCCTTAAAAAAAACGCTGTCAGGGGAGATGTAATAGCAATACTCTCTAACGGCGGTTTTGATAATATCCACTCCCGCCTTATAGAAATGTTGGTTGGTTAGTTGGTTGGTCAAAAATCGGTTTTCCAGAAGAGATCAAGGCCTGTCTTTTCCTGGTCCAGCACCATGCTCTCTAGACTGAATCCGCCTTTCAGCTTGTACTGCATACGCAATTGTCCCGGGACTTTTGGATCAAACATGTATTCATAAGAGAGCATGAAATCATCGGAAAAGTATTTGCTTACCCCAACGCTGCCGTTGCCTTCCTCACAAGTGCCGCCGTAAACGTCTAATGAATTCAATAGTTCCTGATTACCTGTAAACTCTTTAAACCTGTCAAGCAGGTTACTGCCCACAAGTGAGGCAGCCCCTCCCTGAAACCGGGTGGTTTCCTCCCCTGTCAAATTCTCCAGTGGTTTGCCGAACAGAATATATGCCATGATATCTTTCTCCGGAAGCCATGGTTTGCTTTCCAGTATGAGTTCCGGTTCATTTACCGTTCCTGAGATGACGGCCGTAATTTCAGCTCCGGGAACCGTGCAGACCGCCTTTGCGGACAGGGCAGGATTGATCTTCGAAGTTTCCGCGAATTCCACTTTGCCTTTCGTCACAACAAAATCCCTGCCTGCTGTATGGTAACGGCCGTCAACAGCGTAAACCGAGCCTGTCAGGTTGAAGCCGTCCAGCTCATTGCTGAATATCTGCAGTTCCCCTTTCAGCTCCACATCCAGGTTTCCGGCATGAAGAAATGCATTCCCGGGCATTTTGACGACCAGGTCAAGATCAATGCCCTTTAAATTTGTATGCACATCCGGAAAATGGCCGGCCGCTCTGTCCCCTTCTCTGTCCTTTCTTGACTCAAAAACAACAACATCTTCAGACACATCAAAGTCGGCCGTGACCGGCGGCTGCCGAGTCTTGCCTTTAAGCACAACGATTTCTCCCTTTAAAACTATAGATTCAGGGGAGCCGCCCACATTGACGGTAAAGGAAATTTCACCCTCGTGCATCCCTTTATGCGACAGGAACAGTCGTTCCGATGAAAGGTCCATGTCAATATTGCCTGTCTTCCCCTTGGAATCGACCTCAAAACTGCCTGATGCAAAAATATCACCCTGGTCCCCATACAACTGGAAATCCTTTAATGTAATTTTTTTCCCGTCATAAACAACAGAACCTCTGCCGTCGGCAAAACGGGTGTCAGTCTCAGGAATCACAAAATCTGCCTTGTTTACAACCAATTCACCGGTTATCCAGGGAAGCGATCCAGGAGAAGGCGTTAACGCGAGATCAGCCGTAAGCCGACCGGGGCGGCCGATTTGATCAGGCAAAGGCAGTTCAGCCAGATCAATGGATTTGAGAGTCAAGGTCCCGGTCATAAACCCGGTTTTAGCCTCAAATACAAAAGGGGAAAAGGATAATAACACAGGAACAGCCACATCAAATTGCAGGTCACCGCAGGACTCTGTATTCACCATTCCATTCAGCAGGGTCCGGCCTTTGGAATGTTTGCCCAAAAGGGAGAGTTGGCTGAAAACGCCGGCCTTAAACGGATGCAAATCAAACGAAAAATCCGCCTCCGGATTGGTCAATGGCCCTGTCAGCGTGATATGGGCTGACAACTTACCGCCCGGAACCTGAAACGGAATGGCATCAAAAGCAGTCGGAGCGACAATAAAGTCAGTGAGAGACATATCCGACATCAGGCCTTTTTCCTGTTCCCATTCCACGGAAACCGTGAATTCAGCTTTTTCCGAAGAAAATCTCAAGTCGTTACAGGAAAAGGTTCCTTCACCCATACCAACGCCTGCAGGAGCATCAAGATTCCAGACTGAATCCGACGCCTGCACTGTCACTGCATCAATATATAGATCCGGTATATCCCCTGCCCTGTTCGAGATATTACCTGTCAACGGATTATCCACGATACGCGCTTTAATCCGGGGCCATGAAATGCGGCCGAATCTCACATCATCCGCCACAACATCCCAGGATGTAATTGATTCTTCCTTTAGACCTCCTGAAACTATGTCGACCCTGCCCTGTTTGACGTAAAATCCGTCTCCAGCCACATCATGGGTATAGATTATGCCGGAAAATTCCGGCTTTCGAAAGGATCCGCTCACAGAGCCGTCCAGCTCAAACGAACCGGATACATCTTCCGGAAAACTTACCAAAAGGAAACCTTTGGCTGTAACGGCCAGATCCATGCGGTCATTTTCCGGGACCGGCCCCTGAACATGCAGGACAATCCCGTCCGCTTGAGCCGGTGTGATTTCATGCGCGGTTCCGGGTACATCTTTTAAGTCTGATGACAAAATGGTTGCAAATTTAAACTCTTGGTACTGAAAACGTTCAATGGTGATATCACCGGACATGTTTCCCGATTCAAAGACAAAGCCCGCCCTGCCGTAAAGCCCTTTGGGCAGATTCTCACTTTGCCCGAAAAGGTTCGGGTCCAGATCCTCAAATGAAGAATTGACCGACCAATTGAATTCTCCCTTTTCTCCTTTACCCGCCTTTTTTCCGGTAATGGAAAAAACGGCGTTCCCGGCCCCGGTGTTTGCTTCGGCGGATTTCAGATTAAACCGCGAATCACTATACTCAAAAGGAAAAAGACCTTTTTCCAAGGCCACGCCAAGGATGTCGGCGTCCCTGACCTCTAAAGTCCCTTTCACAACATGGTATGAGTCAGGGCTTGACTCCAGTTCAAGGTTAAGGCTTCCGTCCAGCGAGTTATCAACCATTAACTTGTCAAGCCAAGGCAAAACATCAGGGAATTGTTCAAGGCCGCCCTTTCCCGACGGCTGCCGATCCCCGTACAAATCCAGGAGTTCTCGAATATCAAGTCCTGTATAAGCATTAGCGCGCTGAACCTCCACCCTGTCTGACAGCGGGTCGGAAAGAGTACCA
>JAIWHJ010000127.1:0-5761 GCA_048629695.1 Promethearchaeota archaeon | reverse complement strand
AAAATTACCACTAAGGCACTAAAGTCCCACTTCCGACAAATATAACAAAATAGCACTTTATTTTTTGCCGAATCCTTAAGCCTATCCATCCCTTTGGGCGATTCCTTAGCAAATCACGCTTGAATCTCAATCAATCATCATCCGGGAAGGGTGGTGTTTCCTGCTTTGGAAGGGGGAGAATAAAGAAAAAGTTGTTACCTTCGGACACAGCCTCGTATCCAGCTTCTCCCTCATGGATCTCCACCACCTGCCGGATGAAAGACAACCCATGGCCTGTACCGGGCATATTGCCGCTATTCCCACCCCTGTAACCATCGAAAAAAATAGCCTTTCTCTCTTTAATGCTGATATGCGGGCCTGTACTGAACACATTGAACTTAATCCCGTCTTTTGTTTTGAAACTTCCTGTAGTGGTGGATGCAGGGAAATAATTTGGGATTATTTCCCTGCCATATGCCACGGCCTTTCTGTGCAGGCCCTGGTGATTAGTTACTTCCTTGGTGTATTTCACGGCGTTGGAGAACAGGTTTGCATATACCTGGGCAAGGAGACCGATATCAACAGTAAGAGGAATTTCTTCGTAAAGCATGTCTTCAGGCCGCTCAACAGTTATTCCTCTTGACCCGAAACGCTTGCTGTAATGTTCTAACTGGGGCACTATGATCTCTCTTTCCACCAGACACTTTTTTGTGCGAAGCACCAGTTTCCCTTTTTCAAAATGGTCCCGTCTGAACAGGCTTTCCAGGAACAGACTCATGTTGGCGTGATACTTCTGTATATCCTGGTGATATGTAGAAAGATCAGCCTCCAGATCAAAAATTTTTTTGTTCAGAACATCAAATGCCTGGGCGCTGACAAGTTTTTCCTCTCTTAATGCGAAGACGGTCTTTCCCAGCTCTTTTAAGTCCGTTATTCTCTTCTTGCATATATTAAAGAAGTGCCTGAAGTACATGTTGGGGATGATGACATTGTGTTCAATGTCATGAACAAGGGAATTTATGAACTTGATATGACGGATGTTCTGATGGGCAATCATCCGATTGTGAAGATTGAACCCGATACGATTTGAATATTTGATGAAAAAGAAACGGTCTGATTTGTTCATGCTGGAGAGATTCCTTACTTCCAACATGCCGACAAACGGATTCCCGGACTTGGGTGCAATGATATCCTGCTCAACAGAACTTTTTCTTATAATGGGGATTACGTAGGAATCGTGAATTTTGTATGGTTCTTCAGCAAGTTGAATATGATCAGGAGCTGACAGGCCTTTTTCAGCAATGCCGTTTTTACTGTCACATACCAGCTCCAGTTTCGACTCCCGACTATTTTCGCTGAACAGATATAGGCATATTTCTAAACCGAGTACCTCAGACGGCACACACACAACAATACGATAAAAGTCCTCCAGGGAATCAAACTCCTGAGCCAATTCAAAAAAAATTTTTAAGATGTCGTTTTTCTTTTTGGTGAAATCATACTGAATAAAATCTTTTCTTTTTTTCCTGACCCGCTTAAGGATTTGTTCGAGATCCGAGTGGGACTCGGCAGCTTTTTTGAGGCTGTTCGGCATAATTTTTTCCCTGGAAGTTTGTCGGAATCATCGCTCTTTGTATTCGAGAATTACCTCGTCGCGCTCGGAAGTCTCCTCCAGGAGAACGTGGACATGTTCGTTTGCGCCAACCGATACATTCACCCCGGTGTAATCCGGCTGGATCGGCAATTCGCGTCCTCCTCTATCGACAAGAGCCGCCAGTTGTATTGCGTGGGGCCTGCCGAAATCCATAATCGCATCCATGGCCGCTCGAATCGTCCGTCCGGTGAAGACTACGTCATCCACGAGTATGAGTGTCTGACCTTCTACGGCAAACGGGATATTAGTCGTTTTGACTATCGGGCTCTGCGAAACAAGGCTCCAATCATCGCGATACAGCGATATGTCCAGACTGCCGACAGGAATGGTCATACCTTCTCCGGCATAAATGATATTTTTAATTCGATCAGCCAGGGGAACTCCACCTGTATGAATACCTATCAGGGCCAGGCTGTCAACACCATGGTTCTGTTCAAGAATTTGAAGAGCTATTCTGGTCAAAGATCTCTCAATGTCTTCCGCAGACAATATTCTTTTTCTATTATTAACCACTTTTCTCACCGGTTCAAGGGTTCAGAGGTTCAGGGGTTCAAAGGTTCAACAGCTCAACAGCTTAACAGCTCGCCCTAAGGGGGCGTTAAGTCCAGAAGTATTCCACTCCTTTTTCATGCACCAGATTGATCGCCTCAGGGTATGCCTCGCATTCCGCCTCAAACACCTTGGATGCAATGTCTTCGGGCATATCCTCATCCGTCAGGCTGACGCATTTTTGCACAACAATTGGACCATCGTCATAGATCTCGTTTGCAAAATGGACCGTGCATCCGGTTACCTTAACCCCCTTATCATGAACCGCACGGTGCACGCGCATCCCATATAGTCCCGGACCGCAGAAAGAGGGGATCAGGGCAGGATGAATGTTCAGCACTGAATATTTCAGATTTGGCGGAGGGTTGTAAAGTTTCAGATACCCTGCCAGACATATAATATCAATGTCATAGTCAGCCAAGACGGCATTGGCGGATTCATTATCTTTTGCATAAAACGCAGGATAACCGTAATTTTCAGCCTTGGTCAGTCCGAGTACATCAGCAACGTTTGAAATCACAACCTCGATACGGCCCTTCATCGTGCCGTTCATTATACGTTCATGAAAATTATCAAGAGTGCGGCCGGTACCCGACAACAACACTGCGATTTTCATTGCTTTTTCCCTCCTAGATCATCTTCTGTCGGCTCTAAATCGTAAAATAAGAATCATTGTCGGCATCAACCTTGTCCAGCCATGATGAAATTGCGGTGTCATACGAACTGGTCAAAGCAAAGACCTTGGCCGCAAGACGGAAACGGGTTTTAAGTGTTGTATTGCCTGTTTCCCTGATTTCAGAGATCACCCCGGGGTAATCATCAGGATCAACTATGACGGTCACATCCTGAAAATTTTTGGCTGAAGCCCTTAAAAGCGTTGGTCCTCCAATATCAATGTTTTCAATGGCATTGGCCAGCGTGCAGTCCGGATCAGCGGTCGTTTTTTCAAATGCATAAAGATTGACTGCCACCAGGTCAATCGGTTTGAGTCCATATTTTTCCATCTGGTCTAAATGATCCTGGTTCGTTTTTTGGGCCAGGATACCTCCGTGGACCAGCGGATGCAGTGTCTTCACCCTGCCATCCAGCATCTCGGGAAATCCTGTGAAGTCAGAAACGTCAACTACATCGACACCATTATCCCGGAGTTTTTTTGCAGTACCGCCGGTTGACAGAATTTCGATTCCAAAGTCAGTTAATTCCTTTGCAAAACCCTCAATTCCTGACTTATCGGTTAAACTGATTAATGCCCTTTCAATTTTTCTCATAGCAATTTCTCCGGTTGTATGGCTTTACCTGGAAATTTGTAACGGTTCAGGGGACCACTATTATTCCTTGCGAGTAAAACTCCTGATAAGACGGCGGTCCCTTTTACCTGGCCGCTTGGCCGGTCCAAACCGTTCAGCAGCCGACATACGCTGCTGTTTCCTTTGGCTTTCACGGGCCATAATGCTTTCTTCGGTTTCTTTATAAAGCGTTCCGGCCTGCACGGCCGGTCCCCTTTTTGCTGAAAGCTCCTGAACAATGACCACAAATTCGTACTCGCCCTTTTGTATACATAGCTCATCGCCTATGTTTACAATCCGGGCCGGTTTAATACGCACTCCGTTCACACGCACCCTGCCACCTGAAATTGCATGGGCTGCCTGGGACCTGGTCTTGAAAAATCGTGCTGCCCAGAGCCATTTATCGATCCTGATTTTTTTCCCTTCAGACATTTGGAATAACAGCGGGACGGCAAATTTTATGTTATATCTCCAAAATAAATAGTTTAACATGGCGAAATACCATAGTCAATCAAGGAACTGATCCTAAACATCCGACACGAGTTGTCCGAATGGAAGAAATGATTACAGTAACCGATCACGGAGCAGGAAAAGCAGCCTGATGAAACTCAAGACCGTAGGAATTAAAAATATACAATATCCTGTTAAAATAAGGACCAAAACCGGGCAGCTTCAGGATACCGTGGCAAGTGTCACCCTTCAGGCCAATATGCCCCGCCGGTACAGAGACACATGTGTTTCAGCATTTATTTCCGTATTAAATAGATACCAGGATGACTTGAGCGTTAGAATTTTTCCTGAGCTTCTTGAGGAAACCAGGGAGGGTCTTCAGGCGGAATCGGCCTTCGTGGAAATGACGTTCCCATACTTTATCGAGAAAAAAGCTCCTGTCACCGGAACTACCAGCCTGATGGAATATACTTGCAGATTTACAGGAGGTAATAGCGGTAATGAGGATTTTGTATTATCCGTCTGGGCGCCTATCACTACACTGTGTCCGTGCTCAAAAGAAATAAGTGAATCCGGCGCCCACAACCAACGGGCTGAAGTAAATCTGAATGTGAAATTCAAAAGGTTCATCTGGATTGAAGATTTGTTGAAAATGGCTGAATCAGGAGCCTCTTGTGACGTATTTTCCGTATTAAAGCGGCCGGATGAAAAATACGTCACGGAACAGGCTTACAACAATCCGATGTTTGTTGAAGATGTTGTGCGCAAAGTGGCTGAATCAGCCCTTGCCCACCCTGACATCTACTGGTTTTCGGTCGGAGCCGAAAGTTTTGAATCCATCCATAAGCACAGCGCCTACGCTTACGTGGACAGCAACGATATTTAACACCGTGAAATAACAGGAGAAGCTAAACCATGATTGATCCGGAACTGAAATACTGCCCCAAATGCGGGGATGAATATCTGTCGCACATTGAGATGTGTGCGACGTGCGAAATCACCTTGATAAACGGCCGTGAAAAACTTGAACAGGAAAAGATCGCGCAACAACAGATCGAGAGCAGACAGGGTGAAATTACCAATGAGGATAACCTTGTGGCTATTCAGGGCGGCCCTTTGTCAAACATGAAACATTTCGAAAAACTGCTTGCCGCGGCCAGGATCGGAACACTGATGGTCGGGGATGGAAAATCCTGCGGAGGCGGGTCCTGCCCCAGCAATTTTCGTCTATTGGTCAGACAGGAAGATGCCTACGATGCAATGGAAATTTTGAATATGGACTACGACCAGGCAACTGCCCTTGGACAGCATGACACAAGCCTTAATGATGCGGTTTTCAACCCCCAGGCAGCGGAAACAATCTGCCCGGCCTGCGGACACGGATTCACACCAACGTCGGATATGACGTGTCCGAATTGCGGCCTTTGTTTCGGTTAAACAGTTACTTATTTACCAATGCCCGTAAAATCATTTTTTCAACATTTTTATTGGCATTAATATGCAATAAATCAATCTTTTTGTTTTCGAGTGTAAATACACGAAATATTTCATCTGCAAAAGCCTGCCCTACGGCTTCTATCTCGCTAAAATCAAAAATTACCGTTTTAAATCTATCAATTCTGGATAGAAGCCTCTTTGCCTGAGATCTTGATACAAGTAATTCGTCACCATATTTGGCAAGGCGAACTGGAATTATTGTTTTGTTAAAGCCGAAATCATCACCAGACGTAAACCTATCAAAAACACTTTTTACGGTTCGTGATATATTGTTTTTCATCTTCATGAAAACGCCTGTGCCATTTTGAGATTTTCGACGATCCAATATCCAATCCTTTTCATCGGT
>JAIWHJ010000126.1:0-5778 GCA_048629695.1 Promethearchaeota archaeon | reverse complement strand
TCTCAAAGGGAAGTGGATGTGGCTTATCTGGGACCTGAAGCGACATTTTCCCATCTGGCCGGCGTTAAATATTTCGGTCATTCGGCCATTTATCGCCCAATGGAGACTATTGAAGACATTTTCGAGGAAACGGAAAGGGGCCGAGTTCGATATGGAATAGTCCCGGTGGAGAATTCCATTGAGGGATCAGTGACATCCGTACTTGATTCGTTTATGAAATACAAGGTAAAGATATGCGGCGAGGTAAATCTTGAGATCAGCCACAACCTTGTAAATTTTTCGGGAAATAAAGAGGATATCAAGCTTGTGGTCTCACATTCCCAACCACTGGCTCAATGCCGACAGTGGCTAAAAAAGAATTTTCAGGACGTCCCGTGTCAGAACGTTTTCAGCACAGGACTTGCCGCCCGGATGGCGGCCAAAGACCATACCCTGGCGGCAATTGCGAGTTCACTTGCGGTAAAGACATACAATCTTCAGGTAGTGGCCGGGGGCATTGAGGATTACTCCGGAAACATCACGCGTTTTTTGCTGATCGGCCGTAAATCTCCGTTAAAGAGCGGCAGGGACAAAACTTCGCTTTTGCTAGGTCTTCTGGATCGTCCGGGTGTATTAAATGACGCACTTACCATCCTGGCAGACAGGGAAATTAACCTTACCAAAATCGAATCAAGGCCGGTCAAAGGCGAACCCGGAAAATACCTTTTTTTTATTGATATGCTCGGTCACATGGAAGAAAAGATGATTGAGGAAGGATGCAGGAATCTTCAGAAAGTCTGCTCAAATTTTGAATGGTTGGGCTCCTATCCACTTTCAATTGACTCGCCGGCTGATTTTTAAAAAAATGCTGATTCTTGGAATTGAAAGTTCATGCGATGAAACTGCCGCGGCAGTTCTGGAAGACGGCGCAAAGCTTCTTTCCAATATAATCAATTCGCAGATCGACGTGCATAAAAAGTACGGCGGAGTTGTTCCGGAACTTGCTTCCAGAAGACATATCGAAGATATCTACCCTGTGGTCTACGAGGCGCTTGCCCAGGCGGACGTAACGCTTGACCGGATAGACGGACTTGCCGTTACCAGGGGGCCGGGTCTTATCGGATCCCTTCTTGTGGGTCTCTCATTCGCCAAAGCCCTATCCTTTGTCAAAAAGATTCCATATGTGGGCGTAGACCACATGGCAGGGCATCTGCTCTCAGTCTTTCTGGAAGAATCAAAACCTGATTTTCCATTTGTAGCCCTTGTGGCATCAGGCGGTCATTCCACCATTTTTTATGTCTCGGATCCAGTGACATTTCATGTCATGGGCAGGACACTGGATGATGCTGCAGGCGAGGCCTTTGACAAGGTAGCGAAATTACTGGGATTGGAATACCCGGGAGGACCGGTTATCAGCAGAATGGCCAAGACCGGTGATGCTAAGGCAATTCACTTTCCCAGGGCCTGGCTTTCCCGTGAAAGCCTTGACTTCAGCTTCAGCGGCGTCAAGACCGCAGTAGTTAATTGTGTGCACCGGAATAACCTGAAAGGAATTTTACCCAATGTCCCGGACATCTGCGCATCATTTCAGGAAGCAGTGGTTGATGTTCTCGTAAAAAAAACAATCCGGGCCGTTAGATTGACAGGGGCGCAGAGGATCGTCCTGGCCGGCGGAGTTGCGGCAAACGAACGATTGCGGGAAGTTATGCGGGAAAGTGGAAACAGGGAAGGATTCGAGGTCTTTATGCCATCGCCGGAATTCTGTACGGACAACGCAGCCATGATAGCCCTTGCCGGCTATTATTCCTTTGAAAGTGCATCCACATTAACCTATGATATGGATGTATATTCAAGATCCCCGGGATTTCGGCAATGGCATAAAATGGCATAAGGGCTCGGCAAAAAAAATGCTATTCAGCCACTGCATCCCTCAAAAGGCGGGACTAAAGTCCCACTTCCGTTTCAGATAATGAAGATGCCAAGAAGTACAATTTATTTTTTGCCGAGCCCTAAAGCAGAGACATGATTGACCCGCGTCGGATTACCAAGTATTTCTATCTCAGATTCATCCGGTTGCAGGGTGATCCGGAATTTCTGGCCCGTGGAACCGCTTTGGGCGTGTTCATCGGAATTACGCCGACCATTCCCTTTCATACTGTTCTTGCGCTCACAATCTCATATATTTTTCGGGCAAGCAGAATAGCGGCTCTTTTGGCAACCGTTGCAGTCAGTAATCCCATCACCTTTTTTTTTCAATATTATTTTTCATGGCGGATCGGCACATGGCTGACAGGGAGCGACCTTTCATGGGATCAAATCAACGCTGTTTTAGAGATCCTCACTTCCCATTCAGGATTTAAGGCGGGAATATCCGCCCTTGGCAGCCTGGGCTGGAGCACAATTATAGCATTGGTTCTTGGAGGCTGTTTGCTGGCAGCCCCCTTTGCGCTTATAAGCTATATTTTTTCACGCAGGTTTTTTTCAATAATCAAAGACAAACGGGAAAAAAGAAAATTAAAACGTGACCAATCAGGTGGATAGACCTTCAGCCTTCAACCTTCAACCTGAACATCTTCATGTCCTCTAATCAAAATCCCTGCCGCATCTTACGCGAATATGGACTTGCTCCGAAAAAAAAGCTTGGCCAGAATTTTCTCGTACACGAGCAGACCGCTGCGCGGATTGTTGATCTGGCCGGAGTCGGGCCGGATGATTCTATTTTAGAGCTTGGGGTCGGCTTTGGCGCTCTTACTAAATCAATCGCAGAAAGGGCGGGAAACGTAATCGGCTTTGAAATAGATGCCGGGATCGTGAAATGGCATGAAAAAAAGGGTGAACTCCCGGATAATGTAACCCTGATTCACAAGGATTTTCTTAAAGCCGATTTTCGGGAATTGGCTGAAAAATGCGGCGGGCATTTAAAGATTCTGGCCAACTTGCCTTACTCTGTTTCCAATCCCTTGCTTTTCAAGCTCATCGAATGCCGTGACGTGGTAAAATGGGCGGTACTGATGCTTCAGAAGGAAGTTGCCATAAGACTCTGCGCCGAACCGGGAACAAAGAAATATGGTATACTTTCGGTGCTTCTGGGGGCCTGTGCATCTGTTCAGCCACTCATGGAACTTGGGTCGGGGCAGTTTCATCCGCGGCCCAAGGTGGATTCCGTTGTAGTACGTATTGTATTTGATCCTCTTCCTGATCGTGTCGCTCTGCTCCCCCCATTTGACATGGAAATTTTCCACAGACTGGTGAAAAGCGCATTTCAGGAACGGAGAAAAACCCTTATAAACTCACTTTGCTCTTCCGGTTTTTACGGACTTGACAAGAACACCATCCTTCAGGTACTTGAAAAATGCGGTATTTCATCCGGAATCAGGGCGGAAAGGCTTGAGATAGAAGACTTTGTCAAGATGACGAACGCGTTTTTGGAATGATGAATTATGAATGATGAATATGAGGAAGGAGAGACTTACTGATGCATAATTTTGTGTTTTATAAGCCTACTAAAATTATTTTCGGCAGGGATACTATTCCGCAGATCGGGAAAGAGACTGTTGTGTTCGGCAAAAAGGTACTTCTTGTTTATGGAAAGGGAAGCATCAAAAAAAATGGGATCTATGACCAGGTCATGCAATCGTTTAAAGATGTTGGAATTACAGCGGTTGAACATGGCGGAGTCAAGTCTAATCCGATTTTAAGCCATGTCCGCGAAGGAATAACGATCGCAAAGGAGAGCCGGGTTGAGGCTGTGGTTGCGGTGGGAGGCGGCAGTGTAATTGACAGCGCCAAGGCGATTGCCGCAGGCGCTGTTGTGGAACACGATGTCTGGAAATTTTTCCAGACAAAAAAAAGTATAAAAAAGGTCCTTCCGCTTACATGCGTCCTCACCCTTGCCGCATCCGGTTCTGAAATGAACGGCGGCATGGTAGTAACCAATGAGGAGACTCTACAGAAATTTGGAACCGGCAACCAGTTTCTGCAGCCCCTGGTTTCCATTCTGGACCCGACAACAACATTCACAGTCAGCCGGGATTACACGGCATATGGAGCAGTGGATGCCATCTCTCACATCCTTGAATTTTATTTCACAACGCGGGAACCGTACACACCTGTGCAGGACCGGTTGATGGAAGGGCTGGTGATCAACATCATGGAAAGCTGTGACAGGGTTATGGCCGGGCCTGACGATTACGATGCCAGGGCGGATTTAATGTGGTGCGCAACTCTTGCCTTAAACGGCCTGACCGCTGCCGGTCTCGGGATGGTCGGACTTCCGATGCATCTTATTGAACATTCCTTAAGTGCAATCTACGATGTTCCGCACGGCGCCGGACTCTCGGTAGTGATTCCGGGCTGGATGACATATCAGGCCAACGAAAATCCAGCTAAATTCGCCCAACTGGCGGAAAGGGTGTTCCAGGTGGAAAAGGCGGATGAATTAAAAATGGCAGAATATGGTATTGCCAAACTTAAAAGCTGGTTTGAAAAGGTCTCCTGCCTACGGATCTTGGAGCACTATACCGATCTTGGCAGCGGGTACTCCGTGGCACTCCGAGACCTGGAGCTCCGTGGCTCCGGGAATCTTCTAGGAGCGGACCAGTCAGGATTCGCCCACGCCGTAGGCCTGGACACCTACCTTCGACTGCTCGAGAAGACGGTGGACCGACTTCGAAGGGGATCGACGGAGACGGTTTACCCTGAGCCGGATATCACCCTTTCCGCTTCCGCTTTTCTCCCGGATTCCTACATTTCGGACTCGGGCCAGAAGCTCCACCTTTACCGGCGGCTCTCCAGAGCCCAGAGCCCAGGGGAAGTGGAGGGGTTACGACGGGAGTTGGTCGATCGGTTCGGCCCGATTCCGCCTGAAGCCGAGGCCCTCCTGGACGGATCGACTCTCCGCCTGCTCGCCCGTGGTCTGGGGGTGGAGAGGATCGGGTTGAAGGGCCGGGAAGGTCGTGTCAGCTTTCTGCCGGGTGTGATACCGACGCTGACCCATTGGGATGGACCGTTTCAAGACCACCAGGTCGAGGTTGAGGTGAAGCGATTGGACCCCCTCTCCCTCGTCCTCAAACAGATGGGGGCATACCCCCTTGCTGCCACGTTGAAAGAAGCCTTCGCCGTCTTGAGCCAAGCTCAGACGACGGAGATGTGAAGCCGCGGGAAGAGACCGGAGGGTCCGGAGGCCAACGTTCCACTCGATTCCCGGATCCAATTCATAGGAGGGACTTGTGAGGGTGCACGTCCGAAGGAGACGAGACTTGATGAAAGTGTGGAGGGTGTTGATTCCAACCCTGGCCCTGGCCCTGGGTGCTTGTGAAAGCTCCGGCAGGCCATCCGGAAACGATGTGCTGGCCAAGGCCGCGGGCTTTGAGTTCACGGCCCAAGCCGCTGCTGAAATCCTCGCTCCTCAGCCTGAGCTCCCCAATCAACCGGAGGTGGCTGAGGCCCTGGCAGACCTCTGGGTCCAGTACTACCTCCTGGCAAGGGCATCCGCCGAGGATACCACCCTGGCGAACATGGACGTGGACCCCCTGGTACGACGCCAGGTCGAAGGGGAATTGGTATTCCAGCTTCGGGAACAGCTCATGGGGGTCGATACGATAATCCCCGATGAGGAACTCCGGATGCGGTACGAAGCCGAGCTCCCGGGCGGAAATATCAGGGCCCGGCATATTCTCCTCCAATTCCCGGAGGGGTCCACGGAGGCCCAGGTGGACAGCGTTCGGGCCCTGGCCAGCTCTCTTCGTTCTCGGGTCCTCGAGGGAGAGGAATTCGAAGAGTTGGCTCGCCAATACAGTC
>JAIWHJ010000125.1:0-5777 GCA_048629695.1 Promethearchaeota archaeon | reverse complement strand
ATAGCTAAAACCACCAAATTGTAAATGTTTGGCAGCGCTTCACAGGGAGGTGAGCAGGCTGATCAGCTATACTTTGGTATGCTGGGCAGCCTGCTCACCTTCCTGTGGAGTGCTGCCGAATATTTACGATCATTACATATATAACCCGCCATTAACGCTGATCACCTGGCCGGTGATGTAACCGGCTTCAGGCCCCAGCAGAAAGTTGACTACTCCGGCGATTTCTTCGGCCCGGCCTACCCTGCCGAGTGGAATATTCCCGACCATATTATCAAGGGGCAGGTCCTTGATCATCTCCGTTTCGATCAGGCCGGGGGAGACTACATTGACCAGAATGTTTCGCCGCGCCACCTCCCGGGCCAGGGATTTGGCTGCCCCGATCATGCCGGCCTTGGCAGCCGCATAATTAAACTGGCCGGGCTGACCCGTTTCTCCGGAAAGGGAACTGATGGCGATAATCCTGCCATGTCGCATGGGCAACATTGCCTTGACCATAATTCTGCTGAGCAGAAAAAAGCCGGTCAGATGTACATTAAGCACCAGATCCCAATCTTTTCTGCTCAGCAGGGCCACAAGACCATCTCTGGTTATGCCGGCATTATGGATAAAACCAAAAGGAGTGACTTCCGCCAGGAGTGGGTCCAGGGCAGCCATCATGCCATCCTCATCCGACACGTCAAAGGGCAGCAGGGTGCAAGTCCGGCCGATTTTTTCCACATCCTTCCGAACCCGGGCCGCGGCCTCATGATTCGAACGGTAGTTGAGCCAGATATCAAATCCGCTTGCAGCCGCGCGCCGGGCAATGGCCGCCCCGATTCCACGGCTGCCGCCGGTTATGAACACGATTGGATTCTGCTTCATTTTTTCCTTATTTCCAGGCAGGTGCTAATAATTCCTCAAGGCCTTGGCAGCGTAACCACGCAGTTTTCTGGAAGGAGCATTTTTAGCGACCGTTTGAAGGGTTGCCTTGTACCTGGGCTTGGCAGTGGCCCCCAGGGCCTTGCACAGCCAGGACATTGCATCCACATGATTCCGGTTGTTTGACTTAATTTTATAACCTTTCAACAATTCCTGTTCAATGGCATCAAGAACAACCCGATCCTCGGTTCCGCTGCGAATCACTGTCTTGGCAACATTAATTTTGTTTCTTGGATTATTTGACCGCAGCTTGCGCATCACGGCGCTTTCCATCTTCCGTCTCACAGGCGGCTTTGATTGAACCACAGGCGATGTTTTTTTACGCAGCGGCGCAATGATCACCTCTTTTGGTTCAGGCTTAAGCGGTGCAATGACCACCTCTTTTGATTCAGGCTTAAGCGTCCCGACCACGCTTTTTACCATCTGCCCATACTCGATTGCATCCGATTCTTCCTCATTTAGAATTATACCCTCGGCGATCTTGTTCTGGACATATGTAATTTTGAACCGCCCTGTTTGGATACGTGTTACATCAAGCACCTCACCGGTTTTCGGATGCTTGATGACATCGCCTTCCTTAAAAACGATGAACTCCATATCCGGCTTGACGCCGGCCATTTTGCCAAGATCAATAGTCACTGTTTTGCCGCTGCGCTTGACAACATAGCATTCCAATGGAAAATTTTTGATAATTTTTTCCGACATCAAAACGATGAGTTGCTGCAGATTCGTGGAAGAGACGCTTTTAACATTCTCCGCGGCAACAATGGACCCTGTTTCCACATCAATGATCCGTGAGTTCACCTCCAGGACATCCTGCAGCTTCAGCACCGTTCCGGAGATGATGATCTTGACACCAAGGAGTTTGCCAAGCTGGGTGGCGGTTGATTCATCGATAACACCGGTCATGCTCATTTTCTGCTCAGTTATTATTTTTTTGAGCATGGCCCGTTCCACGACATCAAAACGGCCCGCCTTTACCAATGCGGTGATAAACCACTCGGCCACTATGGCGCCCATGTCCTCGGTCTCATACCCCTGGCCCTGGAGCTGAAAATCAAGGACAGCGATTTTGGTCTTCTCAAAATCGGCTTGGGCCGTTAAGGGCATCAGCCAGATAACCAGGGCCGCTGCCATGCACTTCAGGAAGCTTCCTCTTTTTTCTCCCAACCTGCAAAACCATTTGCCTTTCATTTTCACTCCTCTTTATTACTCGTAATCGTTTACCATGGGTATGAATTTGAAACTCCCAGGATGTAAGAGTTCACCAGTGGTGCAGATGTGCGTGATAGTGGCGGGCGGCTATAGCCCACACTATGACGGACGCCGCGAGCGCGTGCAGATGCGCCGCTGGTGAACTCTTACTACTCAAGCACGATAACCACATTGTTACCCGAGCATTCAACTACCATTAATTTTTTTCCGCCGGCCATCCGGTCATCCACAGCCTCACAAAAAGTATCGGAATTGCCGCGGAAAGTAACACCGAGACTCAGACGGCCGCCACCGAAACTGCGTTTCTGAACCGATACGACATCCAGACCGCTTATTGTTTGACGTACTGCTTTCTGAATCTGAAAATTTGTAACATTCTTCACAAGGACATTCAAGGAAATGCCGTTATTGACCATATCCTGAAACGATGAAACGATCTTTTCAAAGAGCTTCCGATCCATGAGTTTGCGGGCCGCTTTTTCAACAGCCAGGTCCCGGGCCACATCAGCGGAGAT
Organism: Promethearchaeota archaeon; assembly: GCA_048629695.1. Lineage (GTDB taxonomy): Bacteria > Desulfobacterota > Desulfobulbia > Desulfobulbales > DAOVYS01 > DAOVYS01. Next base: position 3,129 of record JAIWHJ010000125.1, on the reverse strand, counting down.
GTGCGGGGCGGCGCTATTGGCCGACTTGGATGCGATAACCCTGCCTGTGGAGCAATTAATTACCTTGGCCGTAATCATGGCCTGGCCTGATTTCAAGGCTGTATCGGCCAGCAATTGACTACTGACACTGGTGGTCTTTACCGTGCCGACCAAAACATACTCAGCCCCGTTTTCCGCACCTATTCTTGCGGCCGTTACAGGATCACCGGACATGGCCTTGTTGACCAGCTCTTCCTCCTTGTCCATGAGCACGGCCACAGTGGTCGCATCCACCAGATCAAACTCTTTTGAGGTCAAATAATCAGTTATCGTGGTTTCCGCCTGCCTCCCGTCCTCCTCGCGAATCATCACCATCATCCGGGGCCGGTCCATGGATTCCAGGAGAATCTTCAAGGCCATAAGATCCGCTATGATGCTGTCCATGGAAACTGTGGCGGAAATCCTGATATAGTATATCTCGTTATTGTCCGGCTGTTCTTCTTCCGTCAGCACCGTGTATCTTTTGACCGCCCCTATGGTTTTGGTTAAAACAACATCCTTAATGAGCATAAAATTTTTCACCTCTGTCTCGGAAACCAGCACCGTACCAATACCCTCACTGACAGCATTCCGTTTGGCATTAAGCAGGGCGTCCTGTCGCGAGGAGCCATACCCTTCCGCTTCAACCGTAATATTCTCCTCCTCAGCGGCCCAGCCTGTGTTCCAACTGCAGCCAACCACCAGAAACAGCGCTAAAATACACCTGTTGATCAGTTTCATCCTGAAAAATTCCTCCCTCAACAAACACAATTTAATGCACTCGTAAAAAGTCATGAGATGGCCATCACAATTTCAGCCTCCCCGAATGAGGCGTTAAAAGACCAGACTAATTCCTTGTGGTCATGCTTTGTTGCTTTCTTAAGCGCCCTGGTCATGACTTCGGCATGTGTCAGGGGATGAGAATGGCCGGCTTTTAGCGACAATCCGTTTCCCTGCCAGGTTTCATCCGCCCGGTAAAAATAGTTGTCCGGCAATGCTCCTCTCTCTGTAATTCGTATATTTTTAAGAAAAGGGCCGTTTCCCTGAATATCAAGCACCCAGGCTACAGCGCACGGTGACCATGTGGGCGGAGAATTAAAGAGACGTTCGTACGCGTCAGCAAGCAAGGCGCTGTATATCTCTGCTCCTATCACAAACGCACGGCTGATTCCGCCGTTTATCAAAGCCTGCCTGGCCTCCTGGAGGGCAGCCAGAAAAGGCCAGCCGTAACTGGTAATGGTCAGAGCAGGACCGTGACAATTAAAGAGCCGGCTTATGTAACCGGCCGCGCAGTTTAACACGGAATGGGAAAAAAGCGTGGGAGACATTTGACCTTCTCCCTCGTCCACCAGAGAGCCGAGAGAACTGAAATTGGTCTCCAGCGGACCAAAGGCCGTTCCAACAAAGACTCCCTGCTTTACCGGTTCCACGTCTGTCTCTCCGGAGAATTCCAGCGCCCTGGCTGCCGCAGACACGGCAAGGTTGATAAAATCATCGGCCCGCCGCAGATGCCTGACAAATTGTTCCGGCACAGGGGTCTCCATGTCAACGATTGCAGTTCCTGAAATATTACAAAACCGATTTGTCATGCTGCCTCTAACACGAGCACACCATTGCCGCCCCCAAATGCCAGGGACTCGGATATGCCCCATTTCGAACAAAGGACTCTTGTCTGATGCTCCGAGAGCGGTGAAATTCCCAACTTTTCATCAACTTCCACGCAGCCGGCTGTTCCCCGAGTCTCTCCTTCCCGCAGGGCAAGCAGGGTGAAAATTGCCTCAATGGCTCCGGCCGCCCCAAGCGTGTGTCCGGTTATACCCTTGGTGGAAACAAACGGAATTGAAGTGTCAGGGCCAAAAAAATTATATAATCCCGCTGCTTCCGCCGCATCGTTGGCCCGTGTTCCTGTGCCGTGACAATTGACCAGGCCGATTTTAATTTCACTGCCCACCTCGGTCAAGGCTCTCCGCAGCGCCTCCTGCAATCCCCGTCCTTCCGGGTGGGGAGCCGTCGGGTGATAGCCGTCCGCGGCTGTTCCATAGCCCCGTACCCATCCCAAAGGATCATGCTGCTTTGCAACTGCGGTCTTTTCACGCTCCAGAACCATGATACCAGCCCCTTCACCAAGATTGAGCCCCTCGCGATCCCTGCTGAAAGGCCTGCATGCCGCCCGATCGGCCAGCATGAGACCGACAAAACCATTATATGCTACTCTCGACAACCCGTCAGCGCCGCCTGCAATAGCCAGATCACACATTCCAGCGGTTAACCACTGCCTGGCAAGACCAATAGCATCGGTTCCAGAGGCACAGGCATTTGTAACCACAACAGCAGGCCCCTCGGTTTTGAAAAGAGCGTGCAGCGTCTGGGCCAGATTTCCCGCCAGGTAACGGGTTACCGGTTCAGTGTCTGGACATAGCCCCTGCCGCCATTTTATGTAATATTCTTCGTCATGGAATGTGCAGCCTACAGTGGTGCCTATTGCGATCCCGACACGTTTGGAACGGAGATCCGTTATGGTGAGACCGGCATCATTCAAGGCTTCCATAACCGCACTGCATGCCAGAAGCGTTGTTCTGCTCATCCGTGACAATACACTGCCTGAACAGTATCCTGCCAGTTGTTGCCGGGCAGCCTCGGTCATCCCTTCCTCAAATGTTGCAAAAACCGGATAAGGCAATGAATTGTCAAAGAGCCACTCCGGCACCGGGCCGCACAGTACAATCCCATGCCTGACCGCCTGCCGGTTCGCTGCCACACCAATACCGGCCCCGGAAATGCATCCCATACCGATTATAGCGACATTTTTCTTGTTTAAATCACGAATCACGTTAATTGAGGCCCAATGGAATGTAGCGCCCTTCGGACGAGCTGTTGAGCTGTTGAGCTGTTGCGCGGTAAACGTTCACAGGTGGTGCAGGTGTGCGTGATCAGGGCGACCGGTTATAGCCCGCTATACCGGTTGCCTTAATCACGTACAGAGATGCGCCGCCTGTGAACGTTTACAGCCTGTTGGCTATGTATTTGGCTAGTGCATTGATGGAAGAAAATGCCTCCTTTCCCTCTTCCATATCCTTGATCTGGACGTTGAAATGTTTCTGGATCAGCACC
>JAIWHJ010000124.1:0-5843 GCA_048629695.1 Promethearchaeota archaeon | reverse complement strand
AAGACCGTCGGCCGGCGGGAAATGCTTGATGATCTTGTGGAGAAATTGACTGGAAATATCGGAAAAAGGGGTGGACAGCACTTTATTTTTATCGGACCACGAGGCATAGGTAAAACTCATTTTCTGTCATTATTGGAAACCATTGTCCAAAACACTCCACCCCTGGATAAGAGTTACACTGTTATCCGCTTCCCTGAGGAAAGCAACAGAATACTCTCCTTTGCGGATTTTCTTCTGGGTGTAATAGAGATTCTTGGTGAAGTCACGCAGCAGGAGGAATGGCAACAGCTACACATCTCTCTTTTTGATACTGACCGGGATGAAATTATTATTGACTCCATTCTACCTCGCCTCAAACATTATCAGAAACAGACCGGACGCACTTTGCTCATACTGCTGGAAAACCTGGATGTGGTTTTTGGCGAGCAAATCAAGAAGGAAAATCAGATTCATCAGTTCCGCGGTTTTCTTATGGATTCACCATGTGCCACGCTGGTAGGGACTTCGCCTGTATATTTTTCAAATCTTTATAATGTGAACAGTCCATTATACGATTTTTTCGATATTCAGATATTGGAGGATCTGACTGAGAAACAAACACTTTCGCTTATCTATAAAAATCTTGAGTGGGATAAACGCCATGATCTGGTTGAAAATTTTCCAACTCTCAAGGCCAAGATTAGGGCCCTGCACACCTTGACAGGCGGGAATCCACGGCTCATCATGATGCTTTACCATCTGATAGCCCATGACAATCTGCTGGAGGTCAAGGTACAGTTCCAACAACTCCTTGATCAGATCTCGCCTTTTTATCAGCATCGTCTTAAAGATCTGGCGCCCCAGGAACGTGCTCTGCTCGAAACAATGGCTTTAATGAGGACAACACCGCGCACACCGGCCAATATTGCCCGTCAGTTGCGGAAATCACCTCAACAGACGTCGTCGCTTCTGAAACGAATGACCAAGGCCGGCTATCTTGTGGTTATCGAGCATCCTGATGATAAACGTTCGAAACTCTACCGTATCAAGGAAGGATTTTTTGATATCTGGCTGGCCATGAGTGAATCACGAGCGGAGAGGAAGTATCTGGCGTATCTGGTTGACTTTTTTGAGAACTGGTACAGAAGCCTTGAGGAACGTGAGGCAAAGCGGCAGGAATTGTGGCGGAAAATAGATGATGAGGCAGCACGGGATGACCATGCTGGAAACAATCTGGAAATGCTGGGATACATGTCGGAGGTCGGCGGAAATCAAGAGAAAACTAAGGCCAAAATCGAGCTTGCGGTGCATAGTCTGAAACGGAAAAAGGCCGGTGAGGCGCTTGATTTTATAAAGGAAGTAAGCGCATTGTCACCGGAGAGGAGTTCATTTATCTGGATGACCGAGCAGGCCGGTTACTGGGCTGAGGGAAAGATTAATCAGGATATCCGGCAGTGGCTTGAGGAGATGATTGAATACTGGCAGTTTCAGCGGACAGGCGATCTGGAAAGAGCGGCAATGGTTGCCGCCAAACTGGGGCATGATTTTTCCGATCATGGACTCCATTGCCTTAACATTGAATTACAGCGTGATTCTCTCAACCATACAACTGATAGTAAAAAAAGGATTGAGCTATACCTGAATATGGCAAAAAGCCAGGAAATGGATGGCCAATTGTCAGAGGCCCTTGATTCGCTGACAAACGTTTTGGCCATTTCCCGTGAAATTAGTGACAGGACTGCTGAGGGGATGATCCTTAATAATATCTCTCAAATATATCATTCCCGAGGTGATTATGACACAGCCCTGAAATATCTGAAACAGTCATTGAAGATTCGCAGGGAAATTGGTGACAGGGCCGGGTTTTGTGTGACATTGTTCAATATCGCTCATATTCATTTGGCGAAAAAAGAAAACAAACAGGCGATGGAAGCATTTGTGACGGTCTATAAGCTGGCAAAGGAAATTGGCGAGGCAAAGGTACTGGCGATGCTGGAAAAAATGGCCGGTGACAATGGGCTGGCCTTTTGGGAAAAACTTGCAAGCAGCGAGTGAACTTGTTCTACTTTTTTACAATCATTCCTTATCAATTCAATATGACACCCCAAAGCACCGGATATAACCCATCTGATATGCAGCCGCTTGATCCTCTCAGTACGCCTTTAACAGGTGTGAACATCATTGAGGCAGGGGCAGGAACCGGCAAGACCTATACTCTTGCCATACTGTTTTTGCGGTTGCTGCTTGAAAAGGGTCTTCCTGTGAACCGGATCCTTGTGGTGACCTATACGGTTGCTGCCACGGCGGAACTGCGCGACCGGATCAGGCGGCGGATTCGGGAAGCCCTTGATGCCTTTGAAAGCGGTGCAAGTGATGATGAGGCGCTTTTATACCTGCTTTCGGAGTGTAGCGACCGGGAAACGGCCATCGGCCGTCTTGGCGAGGCCCTGGCGGGTTTTGACGAGGCGGCGATCTACACAATTCACGGCTTTTGTCAGCGTGTTTTAAGGGATAATGCATTTGAAAGCAGCGCGCTTTTTGATACTGAACTGACAGTTGATCAGAGTGATCTCATAAGGCAGATAGTGGACGATTACTGGCGCGCCGGGGTGTATCCCTCATCCCGCCTTTTTGCTCAATACCTTGCAAGCCAAAATGTTAATCCTGACAATCTGTTTAAGTTGGTGCGGAATGGAGGATTAAGGCCGGGACAGCAGCTTCTTCCTGATGTTATGAAAATGGATCGAGAAGAGATCGAGTCGACATATTCAGCCTCGGTCATAAGGCTTCAGACGATCTGGGAACAAAATCGGCCGGAGGTGGAAGATATCCTGCTTAATAGTCCGGCGCTTAACAGGCAGAAGTATAAACCTAATAGTATTCCCGGATGGTGTGATGCAATGGATGGATGGCTTAATCATGAAATTCCATCGCCTGTTCTGTTTGACAAGTTTACAAAATTCACCGCAGACTTTATAAGCCGGGCTGTAAAAAAGAACCACGAACCACCGGTCCATGAATTTTTCAGTGAGTGCGGCAGTGTGCTGGAAAGGGCCCAAGCCTTTGCCTGCCTCCTTGTTCAGTTCAAGGTGGAACTTTTTGAGTTTGTACAAAACGAGATGGCAAGGCGCAAGCGTCTGATGAATATTCAAGGCTTTGACGACCTTTTGACGGACCTGAACAGGGCCCTTGACAAACAAGGCGGGAAGCGGTTGGCGCGAATGATCCGGGAGAAATACCAGGCCGCCTTGATCGATGAGTTCCAGGACACTGATTCCGTTCAGTATGAGATTTTCGGCAAGATATATTTTCCCGTGGATTCAATCCTGTTTTTGATTGGTGATCCCAAACAGGCTATCTACGGTTTCCGGGGGGCGGATATCTTTGCATACATGAAGGCGCTTACCAGGGCGGACGCCCGGTATACTCTTTTAAACAACTATCGTTCCGAGCCATTGCTTTTAATTGCATTGAACACGCTTTTTTCTCCATCCCATCTTCGCCCGTTTATTTTCGAGAACATCAGATACCACAGACTGTCGTCAGGACATAAGGCCAATGGAGGCCCGGAGTCTTTAACGATCAACGGCAAAACCAAACCGCCTTTTGTGATCTGGTTCCAGGGGCGGGAAAATGCCCGGTTGTATAGAGACTGCATTACAAAGCCATGGGCCCGGGAAAGGGTGTCTGCCGCCGTGGCGTCGGAGGTCGTCCGTCTATTGAGTCCGGGCCGGGCCGGAGAGGCTGTAATTGGAGAACGTCCGGTTGAACCAGGGGATATAGCGCTTCTTGTTCGCAGTCATAATCAAGCCGCTATTCTGCAGCAGGCGCTCACGGCATGTTCCGTGCCAAGCGCCCTTCACAGTCAGGAGAATTTGTTTTTTTCACAAGAAACCGAGGAAATAGAAAGGGCGCTTCTTTCGATTGTCAGGCCGGATGATGAGTCGTTGGTAAGAGGGGCTCTTTTAACTCATCTTTTCGGGTTTTCCGCTAATAGGCTGCATGCGGTTATTGAAAATGACCGTGAATGGGAGTCCAGGCTGGAGCGTATTCGGGAGTATCACACGGTCTGGCAGGCAAAAGGGTTTATGAGGATGTTTTGTTTTCTTATGGCCCGGGAAGGCGTTCATGAACGATTGCTTGCCTTTCCCGACGGCGAGAGGAGACTCACAAACATCCTGCACGCGGCTGAACTCCTGCAGCAGGCCGAGATTGAACATAAGCTTGGAATGGCCGGTCTTGTGAAATGGCTTCAGGAGACGCGGCAGCTCGACGGCAGGGGGGCGGACGAACAGCAGCTCAGGCTTGAGAGTGACGAAAAGAGGGTGAAAATCGTCACCATCCACTGCAGCAAGGGGCTGGAGTATCCGATTGTCTTCTGCCCCTTTGCCTGGGATGGATATATTCACAGCGGAGGCCGGGGGCGTGGGCCTGTTACTTTTCACGATCATCAAAATGATGACCGCTTGACCCTTGACCTTGGTTCGGACGATTGGGAGAACCATTCCGAATCGGCAAAAATGGAGGAGCAGGCAGAGAACCTGCGGCTCCTTTATGTGGCTCTGACCCGTGCGGTGCATCGGTGTTATGTCGTGGCAGGGCCTTTTACGGATTACGGGACTTCGGCCCTGGCCTATCTGCTTCATCATGGCCCGGACGTATCCCCGGATGACGCTCTTTTTAAAGTGAAAGATCGGGTCAAGGGCTTAAGTGATAAAGAGATTTTTGAAGACTTAAGGGAACTTGAAGCAAGAGCAAAAGGCGCTGTATCGGTATGTGACATGCCTGGGCCGTCCGGGGAGAGACTCCGTACCTCTTTTGAACAATCCGATCTTCTTAAAACACGGGCATTTGATTTCGTCATCCGCCGAGACCGGCGTATCTCAAGCTATTCCTCGCTCATATCCGCGGGCTCCCATGATGTGGACCGTCCTGACCGCGACCAGATGATGACCCTGCCATCCCCTGAACCTTCACACATTGTAACGGAACGGAATATTTTTACATTTCCAAAGGGCGCCGCTGCCGGGACCCTGATTCATAAAATTTTTGAGGAGATTGATTTTCAAGATGTGAACAGTGAGGCTGCCGCTGAACTGATTTCCCGGGTTTTCCGTCGATTCGGCTTTGATCCTGAATGGGCGCCTGTTATTCAAAAAATGATCGCAGAAGTCCTTGACACGCCTCTTGGGTTTGATGCCGGGGATTTGAAGCTGGCGGATATCGCGCTTGAGAGCCGTCTTGATGAACTGGAGTTTTATTACCCGGTTTCCCGCCTTACGCCCGAAGGGCTCAGTAATGTGTTCAGGGCTCACGGATTATCTGAATTTAAGGGCATAGTAAATGAAAGCATGGACAGGCTCAGATTTTCCCCGGTACGGGGCTTTCTGAAAGGGTATATGGATCTTGTTTTTGAGCATAAAGGGCGCTTTTTTTTAGTTGATTACAAATCAAATCATCTGGGATTTGCCCGGTCCGAATACTCTCGCGAGCGGCTTACCCGCGTAATGGCGGATGATCAGTACATGCTTCAGTATCATCTCTATACCGTGGCTCTTCACATGTATCTTGCGGCCCGGATTCCCGAATACAGCTATGATGTTCACTTCGGCGGCGTATATTACCTGTTTGTCAGGGGAATGGGTCCGCCTGTGAAGGGGCCGGGTCCGAATGAACCGTATGGCGTCTTTTTTGATCGTCCTGACAAACGCCTTATAGAAGCGCTTTGTGCCTGCATTATTCAGGGCCGGATTATTTAGTACCTTAGAAAATATTTTCGTGAAGGTACTTATCCAGGACCTTTAAAGAATTCCAGTTTATCTGGGTGAGGCCGCGTGATGTTGATTCTTAAAAAATGAGAAAAA
>JAIWHJ010000123.1:0-5845 GCA_048629695.1 Promethearchaeota archaeon | reverse complement strand
CAGATTCAATCGATTGTAATCGATCTGGTTGAGCAAAACCGCCAAGTTATTTATTTCCACATCCCTTGCTTTTCAATCCATGTCCTTATCTCTTCTTTTGTTGGAATCTTGCCAATCCCCATTTTTTTGATAAATATCCGATATCTTGATTTTAATTTTTAAATAATCTAAGATAATCTGAATAAAAATTTTATTTGGTGTTTTTTTGTCTTGCAAAGAGGAAAGAGTGGCATGGAAGAATCTGCGATAGAAAAGCTTGAAATTATATATGACCGTTATGTGGAAACCGAGGGAAGCATAATTTCCGCGCTCCAGGACATCCAGTCCGAGTTTCGATATATTCCTGAAGATGCCGTGTACTGGTTTGCCGAAAAAAGCGGTGTTGCCGCCAGCAAATTTTATGGGGTCATCACGTTTTACGGTCAGTTTCACATGAAGCCAAGGGGCGAGAATATTGTGACTGCCTGCTGCGGCACCGTATGCCATGTTAAGGGGGCGCACCGGATCATGTTCAGACTCCGGGATGAACTTTCCCTGACCGGAAACAGTGATACAACCAGGGACGGTCTCTTCACCCTTGAAAAGGTCGCGTGTGTCGGCGCCTGCAGTATTGCGCCGGTTGTCCTGATCAACGACAAGATTTACGGCAACATGACACCGAATAAGATTGTCAGACAGATAAAAAAATGCAGGGAAGATAAAGGTGGAAAATAAGATTGCAGTACATGTGTGCATGGGCACCGCCTCCGTGGCCGGCGGCGGCGAGGAGGTACTGCAGGCGTTCAGGGATGAATTGGCCGAATTCGATGTCCATGCCGCTATAAGGGACCGCTGTTCGGTTAATGGCGTGGGATGTCGCGGTTTGTGCGCCCGTGACGTGCTTGTTGATATAATCGTGGGTGATGAAACAACAACGTACCAGTACGTCCAACCCGAAATGGTTCCCCGCCTGGTGCGTGAGCATATAATCAAAGGAAGTCCGGTGGCCGAATTCATGGTCGGTCAAGACTATTATGATTTTCAGGCCCATCAAAAGAAGATCGTTCTGTCGGACAGCGGCCGGATTGATCCTGAAAACATTCAGGATTATCTGGATGCCGGCGGCTACACATCTGCCGGCAAAGCGCTTAAAACCATGTCATCCGATGAGGTAATTCAACTCGTGAAAAAATCCGGTCTCCGAGGACGAGGCGGCGCCGGATTCCCTACCGGCCTCAAGTGGGAATTCTGCGCAGGAACCCCGGCTGATCAAAGGTACATAATCTGTAATGCCGACGAGGGCGATCCGGGCGCGTTTATGGATCGATCGATTATCGAGGGTAACCCGCATTCGGTAATCGAGGGTATGATCATCGGGGCATATGCCATCGGCGCCACCACCGGTTATGTCTATATCCGGGCCGAGTACCCCCTTGCCGTTAAACGGCTCAAGATAGCGCTTGATCAGGCAAGGGACCATGGGTTCCTCGGCAAATCCGTACATGGGTCGTCCTTTAATTTTGATATCCTGATCAAGCTCGGCGCCAGCGCCTTTGTCTGTGGAGAAGAGACGGCTCTTATCGCCTCTATTGAAGGGGAACGCGGAATGCCTCGCGCAAAACCGCCCTTTCCCGCAAACAAGGGGCTCTGGGACAAACCCACGATCATAAATAATGTGGAGACATTAGCAAATCTTCCTCACATCCTGCGAAACGGGCCTGAATGGTTCTCATCCATCGGGTCTGAAAAGAGCAAAGGAACCAAGGTCATCGCGCTCACCGGAAAAATCAGAAATACCGGGTTGATTGAGGTGCCTATGGGCATCACTATAAAGGAGATCGTATTCGACATCGGAGGCGGCATTGCACACGGAAAACTCTTTAAGGCCGTCCAGACAGGCGGCCCCTCGGGAGGCTGCATACCTCAGGAACATATGGACCTGCCGGTTGATTACGAAAACCTGGCCAGTGTAGGTTCCATGATGGGGTCAGGCGGAATGGTGGTCCTTGACGAGTCCGACTGCATGGTTAACATGGCCCGTTTTTTTCTTGAATTCACCCAGGCTGAATCCTGCGGCAAGTGCACTCCCTGCAGGATCGGCACAAAGAGGCTTCTTGAGATTCTTACACGGATTACAGAAGGGCAGGGCAGGAAAGGCGACATAGACCTGCTTCTTGACCTCTCGGCTGACATCAAGGACACGAGTCTATGCGGGCTGGGCATGTCGGCGCCCAATCCGGTGATCACCACGATTCGGTATTTCCGGCATGAATACGAGGCACATATCAATGACAAAAGATGTCCTGCCAAGGTATGCCGAAAACTTCTTACATTTTTTGTCCGGGAGGATCTGTGCAACGGATGCGGAGCGTGCGTCAGGGTATGCCCGTCCGGCGCCATATTCGGCAAGAAGAAAAAGCCCCACCACATTGATACGTCCGCGTGCATACGGTGCGGCGCGTGCTACGACATATGCAAATTCAAAGCTGTGCTTAAGGAATAAACAGGAATTACGAATTGTAAATATTCGGCTTGATGCCGGAAAATAGCTGGAACCACCAAAAAAGTAAATATTTGGCAGCGCACCCCAAGGGCACTTCCTGCGGGGCGCTTCACAGGGAGGTGAGCAGGCTGATCAGCCTGATCGCCTTCCTGTGGAGTGCTGCCGAATATTTACTTGGCGGAAGTGCATGGGAATCGAACCCACCCACCAAGCTGTTAACCCAGTGCACCGGATTTGAAGTCCGGGAGGGCCACCAGCGCCCTTTCCACTTCCGTGGCAGGTATAATAGTTTTTCCATTGCGGTATGACAACTTTTTTCTGTCTGAAAACCAATTATATTGTTGCGGGCTGCGGGCTGCGGGTTTCAAGTTTGCTTACTAAATTAATTTGTCCCTGCACAACATAACATAGGAGGATAACTGGATATTATGGAGTGCGAACGGTTAAAAAACCTTATCAAATCATGGTATCTCGCGGTTCAAGATGAGTCTCTGGCGCCTGCCAGAATGGTGTCATTCATGCAGAACCACATAATCAACTGCGATGTCTGCCTGATAGACCTGGAAGTACAGCATGAAGTGGACAAGATCGCCGAAATCGTCCTGCCTCACTCCAAACAAACCGTCATAAAACCGAGCAAAAAAGAAAAGACGGAAGCCGATCCGTCGGCAGAAGAAACACTCCACGACGCCCCGGTCGACAAACAGGAAGCCGCTACCGACCGGAACAAGGATAACGAGGGTGGAGAAAACGACGACAGTGGCGACGTCAGTGGCGACGTCAGTAGCGACAGTGGCGATGTCAGTGGCGATGATTATGACGAAGAGATAACCCTTGAAACAGACGACGGCTTCTAAACAGGGCACTGGACGAACACCTCATGAAGTAAATATTCGGCAATAAGACGCCCCATCATTATAATGCTCCGGCCCCTTATGTTTTTCCGGTTTCCAGGAAAATATTCCGGATTTTTTGGAAGTGTTTTTTTGTGTTTTATTCCAATTGATGAACTTGTAAGCATAAGGGGTTTTTCGTAAAATCGTAATTCTCTGTCCGATTAATGGTATTTTCTTAACCCGGATAAAATGATTCAAGTCATGCGCATTTATGAAATCGCATGGTCACCGAGCCAAACAGGATACACGGACAAACAAGTTTGTCCATGCCACCCATTGCCTCCCCCAAACCCGTTATAATCAGAAATTTTTTTGATATCCGGCACGTATTTTGCTAACTTATAAGAATAGATAATATTTTCTGCGGCTTTGGCGGATCAGGAGGGAGAAAATCTTGAATCCAACCATTAATTTTATTAAAAATTAACTGAATTCCCGTTAAAAACATACGGGAAGACATTTCCTGAAATCAGTTAGAGCTTACGTCCGGGCCGGACAGGACGTGATTCCTGGCATTCTTGACATAGACGGAGATTTATAAATGTCTCATGAACAGTATTTTACGGAAAGACGGAAACATCAGAGATTCAGGGCTGTAGAAGGTGCAATGATCCTGGCATCCAATAATTTTGGAAATGTGATAAATATCAGCAAGGGCGGCATGGCAATCAGCTATATTAACTGGGATAACAAAAAAAGCGCCAAAGGGTTGATGGATGTCATGCTTGATGGTAAAGTTGTGCTGCACGATTTTCCATTTACCACTATTCCTGACAGCGAGACGTATAATATGGGCCAGAGCAGGATGATTGTGATGAAACAACAACGCATCAAGTTCGGTTCATTGACACCTGCTCAGGAGAAGCAACTGGATCTTTACTTGATCGATCACACATTTACCGAGGCATAACCGGCAGATTTTTTGTAACCGTTCAGAGAGGTCCCCTGTTTAATGGATGGGGCACCTGTGAATGATTACGATTTTTTTCATTAATTGTGGGGCGGGATCATCTTGATTCTGCCTTTTTTTATGCCCTCCGCCCGGACGTTGGATAACGGCCGTCCCTCTTTTATAACCGGTTTATTCACCGCAGAGAACGTAAAGGAACTATTTTAAAAAAAAATAAACCGGCAGATAAAACATGCCAAGAATTATTTGTTAAAACTGGCATTGCGAATATAGAAATGTTACTCTACCGACACATTAGCTATCCCCTGGTATTCTATGACAACTGTTTTTGTGGTTGCTTGAGTATTTAAAAATTTCAAGTTTATCTGGGTTCGGAGGAGAGAAATGAAGCATATTTTTATTTGCACGTTGGTTGCATTTTTTTATATTATCACAATTTACTCAGGAGGAAGCATGGCTGAAGCAAAACCGCTTGGTGACGGACTATACGCCAAGTTTATAACTGACAAGGGAGATATTGTCTGCCGGCTGGAATACGAGAAAACACCTTTAACAGTTGCCAATTTTATCGGACTGGCTGAAGGGAGCAAAGATTCAAACAAGGAAAAGGGAATCCGCTTTTACGATGGTCTGATTTTTCATCGTGTGATTCCTGATTTCATGATCCAGGGAGGATGTCCGTCCGGCACCGGTACCGGTGGTCCAGGGTATCGTTTTCCCGATGAGATTGATTCGAGTCTGAAACATGACGTCCCCGGCATACTCTCCATGGCAAATGCGGGACCGGGCACAAACGGCAGCCAATTTTTCATTACTCACAAGGCTACTCCCTGGCTGGATGGCAAACACACCGTTTTTGGACGCGTGATTTCCGATCAGAATGTTGTGGATGCGATCCGGAAAGGTGACAAGTTGACAAAAGTCGAAATTATCCGCGTCGGAGACATGGCTGAATCTTTCAAGGCCGACCAGGAGGCATTTGACACACTTTTAAAGGAACTTCGCGAAAAGGCCGGAAAGGCCGAACATGAAAAAAACAAGGATATGGATGCCCTTATTAACGAAAAATGGCCTGATGCAAAAGAAACTTCATCAGGTCTCAAATATGTGGTTATAAAAGAGGGCTCAGACGATAAAAAACCTAAACGTGGGGTGCTTGTTTCGGCTCATTACACAGGCAAATTGCTTGACGGTACGAAATTTGACAGTTCTTACGACAGAAATAAGCCGCTTCAGTTTCCGGTTGGACAGGGGCGTGTGATAAAAGGATGGGATGAGGCCTTTCTGGATATGAAAAAAGGGGAGCAGAGGGTTCTGATTATCCCATCCGACCTGGCCTATGGTTCAAGAGGTGCGGGAGGGGTAATTCCACCCGATGCCACCCTGGTGTTTGAAGTGGAACTTATTGATTTTTAACGTAAATATTCGTCAGCACTCCATCTGTCCACGATCAGGTCTTCCAGCATACTTATGTATAGCTGAAAGACCTGATCGTGAACACCTGGAGCGCTGTCAAACATTTACAGACCGAGGTTTTTTGTAATACTTCCACACAAG
>JAIWHJ010000122.1:0-5845 GCA_048629695.1 Promethearchaeota archaeon | reverse complement strand
CGGACTCACCTTCCGTAAAAAACGGATAAAATCCTGACTGCAGGTACTCTTCAAATAGTCTGATTGGCTTGACTTTATTTAAAATTTCCCTAATAGGATCAGCAGGATTATCATTATTGTCTTCTATTATTTCAGGATTAACTGAATTATTATTATCACTTGTAGGTACTAAATTTCTTATATTTTCTATAACTGCCAAATACATATATATATTTTTTCCTTTTTTGAAGCATATTTTAATTTATAGTATCTTTTAATTGAGATTCCATATCTGATAATATTAAATATAATTTCTGAAGTTTTGAGTACAGCTCCCAATCCTGTGACAGCTATAATACCAAGACAAAAAAGGCCAACAATATTACCAAGTGCAGCGAAAATGGCTTTTCTCCACCCATGTAATGCTGAGTTTGTCATAATGAAAAGAACTGCCGGCCCAGGTGTTGAAGTGGCGACTATTACTAATGTCAAATACATTAGCCATGATTGAATTGTCATTATTAATTTCCTTTGATTTGGTCGTTGCAATTAACTGGCAGTCGACGAAGGAAAATGTCCATCAAAACCCTTTGGTCCCGTAAAATGGAACTGAACGAGTTTTCCAGGCTCATACTTTTCAACATAATATCGAATTGGCCCATGCCCACCTGCGGCATTAACAGATAGTGGTTTATCAAATTTCATACGTGGCCATAAATGATGTGGCCACAAAAGATCATTCTTTGATGCCAGGCTGTCCAAGAGAAGACCAACTTCTTTGGAAGAAACTGGATGTTCCCGACTATGAATATTGATAACTTTCATGTTCTTCCTATGCATAACCCCCAAATCACCGTTCGTGAAACTGTGCAGCGTTTTCACCATAAGGTACAGGCGGCTCTCGGAGTTGATAGCCTTTGATTAGTTGGCGGTTGTTGCCGGATCGCTGACGGGGGTCGCCGGTGCAAGAAAGAAGGCACGCCATGCGTTGATTTTAGATGCCAGTGCACGAGAAACGGGCTCCGGTCGCAATGACACCGGTTTTAGACAGGTTTTTAAAAATCCTTCCAGACCATCGGTAAGAAAATAGACGTTCCCATATCCCAAACGAAACAGGCTGTCGCGCGCCTGGGCCGGATGGGTCATACCGTTGGAGTACAGCACAATCAGCCCCTGATTCTTATGTGGAGCAAGAGAGGTGGGAAGATCTTCGACCTGTATGTTCACCGCAGATCGGATATGGAATTGAGCGAATTCCGTCGGCGTGCGGATATCCACCAGCGTAATCGACGGATCGCCGGCGAGCAAGCGATCTGCCAGCTCCTGGGCCTCAATGTGATCCAGCCCCGCTTGCAGGCCTTCCAGCAAGGCCGTCTCTTGTGCGGCCTTTGATGATGCCGATGTCGACACCGGCTGCTGCCCTGCCACTGTGAACAGGCCGAAGGCACCCGCGATCAGCACTACGCTGAAAGCCTTCAGAAACGGCGTGCCCCATTGCTCACCCTTGCCGTGTCGTTTCTTTTCGATGTACTCCGATCCCCAAAAACAACCGACAGCGATCAGCGTAAGGAAAAAGGCAAAGCTCGCTTCTGAAACTCCGAGACTGTCGTAGGCAAAAATAACCCCTCGGTCGCCTGTGGTGATCGGACCCAGGATCGGATATACTTCGTTATACAGTATACTGCCGCCTATGGCGCCAATGAGAAAAACCAGGGCGTCGACCTTTCCTGACGCCAGTCCTACAGCGCCAGTACCCGGGCACCAGCCACTCATGACAAACCCGGCGCCGAAAATCAAACCACCCACGATTTGCGCCGTATAGATCGTATGCAGAAAATAGACGTTCTCAATAGTCACCAAGCCAAAGGCTTTGGCATAACAAATGCCGAGCATCGCGACGATTACTGCCGTAAAAATGACCTTCAGCATGGTCATGTCCCGGAAGTAAAAGATCCCTGCTATACGCCGCGAACTGCCGAATCCCGCCTTTTCCAACGCCACGCCAAAGGCGATACCAATGAGCAGACTTGCCAGAAAAGCGGCAGGCGTGTCCAGCGTCCCACTTCCAAAGAATGTTTCAATCATCCCACTGCCTCCTTACAAACCAGGCTATCGAGTAACCGCCCACAAAGACACATATGAGGAAGAGAAGGCTTCCCATGACAAGCACCGCGCTTCCCGACAGAGCTTGCCCTGAAGTGCATCCGCTGGCGAGACGACTGGCGAACCCAGCGAGGATACCGCCAGCCAAAGCAAACAGGAGTCGCTTTTTGGGTGAACATTTCGCGCCGCGCTCTACCTTGACATCGCAGCGATTGGCCAACAATGCGGAAATCAGGCCGCCAAAAAACACGCCCGCCAGCATGAAGACAAGGTAGTATTGAAGTGGCTGTTCACCCCACCTACCAAAGTATTCGCTGGCCAGCGTCCGTGCCGGGGCGAGCGATAATTCGATATAGGCCCCAATGCGGGCAATGCCGGAAGACGCACCCAGCCCCGCACCGAGGATCAGATAGGACAGCAGAAGGGTCACGCCGAGCAGCACCCCTGCGTAATAGGGGTTCATGGTGGCCTTTCGACCCTTGATTCTATTTGTCACATTTTCATTCATGATCAGCACCCCGCACTCTTCTTTTTCGGTGGTTTCGGCTTTTGCGGAGCGGGTTGGGTTGGCGCTGCCGGAACAGACGGCTTCACCGAAGGCGCGCTCGGCGCAATCGGTACGGCCTTGATCGGTTCACCCATCTCCGCTTTGTTCCAGTATGCCTCCAGGCCGCCAAAAAGGACTTTGATCTGTCTTTCTGTTTTCTGCGAGAGAATGCCTCCCGCCGCCATGGCCAGCGATCCGTCCCGGCCTACGATCACCAGTGGTCCTGCTCCCGTAAGATATGCGGGATTGCTTATCAGGTCGGCGATATCCACATTGCGTGATCCCGGCAGGTTGTAGTCCCTAAAATGCTGGACAGGCCGGATGTCCACCAGGTCGAAGGTACCGGGAAGGTCCATCAGCATGCGTTTGAGCTGTGCCGGGTCGATTATATCCGGTAGTTTAACCACCCTTTTGGGTTGGGCAGAAGCGGCACCTGGGGCCGTTGGTTCAATGACGGGCAATCCAGCCTCGATCCAGGCCTCGCCTCCGCCCTCCATACTTGCCACCTTCTTGATACCTCTACGCTCCAGCAAACCAATCCCCAGGCTGCTGCGGTAGGCCGAATTGCAAACCGTTACCACGGGCTCGTTAGGATCCAGTTTGACAGCCAACTCGCTCAGTTGATTCAGCGGCATGTTCATGACGTTTCCAATCCGCAGGCCCATCCACTCGTTCGGCAGGCGTACGTCTACGACAACAGGGGCCGTGCCGTTCAGCATGCGCTTGTAAAGTTCCTGTGGAGAAATGGGCTCATTCGTGTACACAGGCTGTTTTGCGGCTTTCCACGCCTTAAAGGATAGGGCTCCTGCCACCTCATAGCCGACCCGGTGCAGGCGGAAGCGCGCTTCTTTTACTTCCTCGTCGCTGCCACACAGAACGATGTTGCTGCCCCAGGGCACCATGGTGCCCACCCATGACTCCAGTCGACCGCGCAGGCCGATATTTACCGCGTTCGGAATATGTCCGGCTGCAAAACTCTTGGCGTCACGCAAATCAACGATGTAAAACTTGGAAGTATCCGAAAGCGATGCATTGAAGGCCGGGGTTTTCGGCAGTGGCGCCTTCCAATCCACGGGAGCGGGTCCCTCTCGGTTCATCTTTGCATTGTGCTTGAAATATTGCGGCGCTTCGGGCAGGCCCTCCAGCACGGCAGTAATGAAATCGTTTTTGCTCCTATGCTGGAGATAGGGGTTGGTCGCCCTTTCCGTACCAATGGTCGAGGATGGCTCGTCCCTCAAGTGGGCGCCGCAAAGGGATCCAGCGCCGTGGGTAGGCAGCACAACGACACTATCGTCGAGCTTAGAAAGCTTATTTTTCCAAGAGTTGTAACTCATGCCCGCCAGGGTTGCGGCCGCTACGGTCCCGCCCATCAGGTCCGGACGGCCGATGGAGCCGACGAATAGCGTGTCGCCGGTCAGGATTGCCTTGGGCGTAACCTTGTCATCTTTACTGAAAACCAGAGCGCTCATGCCATCGGGGGTGTGGCCGGGAGTGCTCAGGAACTGAAGGGATACCTCGCCCCAGGGAATTGACTGTCCATCTGAAAGGGCATTGATCTTGTACAGGGCACCACTGTCCTTGTTCTGATAAATGGGACAGCCAACCGCTTTTGCAAATTCGATGTGGCCTGCTACAAAGTCGGCGTTCGAATGGGTGAGAAAAACCCCTTTGATCGTCCATCCTTCCTTTTTAGCCGTGTCGAGGTAAACCTGGATATCGCGATCAGGATCAACGACCAGCGCATCCTTTCCGCTCACAACCATATAGGAATAGTGCGACAGTACAGCAAGGTTGAACTGGACAATTTTTACACCCTCATATTCATAAGTCTTCGCGATGACCTGGGTGGCTGCCGTATCGGCGTGAGAGGCGGACTCTGTATCCTTGATAGCGGAACCAGATGCCTGCCCTTGAAAAAGAAATCCTGTGAAAGATGCAAACAACACACATATCACAAGCCGGAAAAAAATCATTCGATTCATTGCCATTTCCTCCTTATCGGCGCAGTATTGATCTGACTATACGCCTCCATATTATTGATCATTTCATTGGATCTACAGAAATTCGATCTCCTGACTTGTCATTTTCAACCATTCTACCTCTTCAGTGTCTTTTCGCTCCTGCCACGGAGTCCTAAGAATAATCCTCTTTTTGACCGTAAAAACTACGATATAGGTCCAAAATCGGGCCCTATTTTTCAATTTACTATAACCATTTGAATGACTTAGCTTGGCCCGATGCCCTCCATGCCACCATGGTATTTTTTATGAATTGCCCCACCGGCCCCCTTATTCAAGAACAAAGCTATGGATCGGTCATAGCCAGGAGGAACGCGCTGACCGCCTCCTTATGATTGAGCATCAACAGCCGGGCGCGACCCTTGGTGCCGAAGAGCAACTCACCCAACGCATCCGCATCCGCATCAAGACGCACTGCCAGCACCCGGGGGCCGTAACGGCGCAGCAGCCTCTCCACCTGGCGATAAAAGCGTTCGGCTCCGTCATCAGCCAACACCAACAGGCGCGAGACGCGCACACCTCTCGGCACACCGCTGTGGCGATCAACAAGGCCAAGTCCCCGCTCCTGGGCGGCGAGCATGCGTTCCGCACTCTCCAAACTGCGCACCACATGGCCGGCGTTGTGGGCGCTACGCAGGGCCGCCCCCATCTTGGAGCTAAGCGTGGCCATTGGCACCTCAAGCTCGGTTTCCGGCCACAAAGGCCTGGTTTGTGTGGTCAGGATGTGGAGGACCTGCTGCCCCCGCGGATGGGCCTCGATCAACTTGGGTAGCCGCAGCGACAATACAGTCTTATTTACCACAGCATTTTTTATACTTCTTCCCGCTTCCACATGGGCAGGGCTCATTGCGTCCAACTTTCTTTTCGGCTATCTTTGGTTTTGGTGGATTCAATAATATTTCTAAATCGGTAATATCCTCTGGTTTGTCTGGTTCCAATCCAATAGTATATTTCCAGCCATTTTTTTCAAAAATCTTTGCGACTTCTTTCATTCTTTTTTTCGTTTTTACATTAACTACAGCAGGATTCTTTGCAGTGCCTAATTTTGCCGTCTTTTTACCATTAAATATTTTTTCCATCTTTTCACCATTAAAAGTATTATAGAATTCATCTAACGCATAATGATCGGGATCAGCAGCGCGGGTTAAGAGATAGGGTCTGCTCTTGACTCATCTCCTGTTCGTGCCTTAGTTGTTCA
>JAIWHJ010000121.1:0-5863 GCA_048629695.1 Promethearchaeota archaeon | reverse complement strand
GCCTTGTGTACCGTGACCTTGTTGAGATACTCGCTTATGGTGCCCTGGGAAGGGAATCTACCAAGCCCTGCTATCTTCTGGCAAACCTTGTCTGCTGCCAATTCCTTCATGTGGCTTGGCCTGAAAATACCGAGCATAAGACCATAAAGCAGACAAATACACATCTCAAGGCTGCTGTAATCATCCTTGCGTCTCTTACTCATTCCAACTACTGCCAGAACTGTTTTCAGATCCATTCTTTCAAAGAACCGTCTAAACAATCCCACGCCTCCGAACCGTGTGAGGTTCTTCCCTGTGAATTCTTCCTTTGGGACAATGCTCTGGTGTTTTTTCTGTTTTTGAAGTATATTTTTCTGCACCTTTTTGGTGCCTCCTTTCTTTTTGTTTTGGCGAACAAATTATACACGGAAAGGAGGCTTTTTTCATTAAAAATCAGTTGGTTATTTTGTTATTTTAAAAAATAATCTGTGGCGGTATTCCCGTGAAGGGAATTATCTGAGATGATATTTGTTGATTCTCAACTTAAAAACGAAAGAACTAAAATTTTAGTATGTACAATTTTTAATGGCTCTGATTAGTTATACTTAAAGCAATTTAAAATTACAGTTGGTATTGCGGCAAATCAGGTCTGATAACACAGGGAATTTATTTTATGGCTAATTTGAATGAAATCAAAACACAGTTGGAGAGTGTGGAATTCGTAAAAATTTTTTTCACCGATCTGAACGGACGTATTATGAGCCTGCCTGTCAATCCCGACAACATCGAGTCGATCCTCCACGATGGAATCGGTTTTGACGGAAGTTCTGTTGCGGGCTTTGCTACGGTTGAAAACAGTGACCGCCTCCTTTTTCCAGACCCGGAAAGCTTCAGGCTTGTAAAATTAGCAGATGAAACACTGGGTTTTTTTATTGGCAGTGTATATAACGAAAAAAAATCAAGAGCGCAGGCCGATCCCAGAGCAGTACTGGAAAATGTTTTGGTCGAGGCGAAAACCGAGTATGGAGTCAGGTTTTTGGTAGGGCCGGAACACGAGTTTTTCCTTCTTGCCGAAAACGAGGTCGGTGAGAAGAGGCATTCAGACAAGGCTGGTTATTTTCATGCCACTCCCCATGACAAGGGAGAAACAATTCGAAACCAAATTATCGCCATTCTCAAATTATGCGGTATTGCTTTTGAAAAAGCGCACCACGAAGTTACGCCGTCCCAACACGAAATCAACCTTGAACCGACGACCCCGCTAAATGCTGCAGACCGAACTGTCCTTTTCAATCATATCACCCAGAAGGTTGCTGTGAAAAACGGCCTCCATGCTACCTTCATGCCAAAGCCTTTTGATAACTTTAATCGCAGTGCATTTCATATCCACCTTTCCATGCTGAACCTGGTCGGTGAAAACCTGTTTTATGACGGAGATGCTGATTATTTTCTCAGCAAAAAGGCCAGGCAATTTATCGGCGGCATTGAAAAGTACGGTAGGGAGACCTCGATTGTCATGGCCTCAACTCTGAATTCCTACAAGGCTTATGTATCGGAACAAGAAGCACCGATTATCAGGGGCTGGGGGTTTGGAAACCGCAGTTCCATGGTAAGGGTGCCGTACAGCAACAGCCCGAATAACACACGCATTGAGCTCAGATCGCCAGATCCGTCAGGCAATGTATACCTGCAGATGGCTACGCTGATTGCTATGGGACTGGCAGGTATGAAGGAAGAATTAGACTGTGGTCGTCCTGACAGCGGAAGCACCTATGACAAGCATTACAAAACTAAGGTATGGGACAAACGCTTTTTGCCCAAGAGCTTTTACGAAGCGCTTGTAGAAGCCGAAAGAAGCAAATTTCTAAAAGAACTGCTGGGCGAACGTATCTACGACAGATATATGGAACTCAAAATTGCCGACTGGGAAGATCATAGAGTTAATGTCACGCCACTAGAGCTGGATAAATACCTCTAAGGAAAAGAATTATGGAAGAATGGGCCGAACAACTGCAGAACAGTGTAAACACGCTGGAAAGGCTTAAATCGGTTATCAATGTCACAGAAGAAGAAGAAACCGCCATCAGGACACTCAACACAAAATGGGGTACCACGCCCTACTTTGCTTCTCTTATGGATCCAGATGACCCTGAGTGCCCGATACGGCGCCAGGTAATACCCTCTTTGAAGGAAAAAGAAAATCAATACGGCATCCCAAATTACCTGATCTGGAAAGAAAACAGAGACACAGATGAAGTTCGGCCGGACAGCATTGCAAGACAATATCATGACCGTATCGCATTTACGGTTACTGATTTATGCGCGAATTACTGCCGTCACTGTTTCCGGAGAGAACTCGTGGTTGACCAGGATCTTCAATTACGATTTGATGTGGATGAAGGCTTGGCCTGGATCAAGGAGCATGAAGAGATCAGGGATGTGCTTATTACAGGCGGTGATCCATTTATCCTTTCGGATGACAAAATAGAGTATCTTATCCGGAAGTTGCGTGAAATCCCGCACATTCAAATGTTCCGGTTCGGTTCAAGAACCCCCATTGTACTGCCTCACCGTATCACCGACGGCCTTAAGAAGGTCCTCAGCGGTTATCACCAGGTTCCCATCTGGTTAAATACCCAGTGCAACCATCCCAAAGAGATCACTGAAAAAACTGCTAAAGCGGTTTTCGACTTGCTCTCCTGCGGTGTTAATGTGGGAAACCAGGCTGTGCTTCTCAAGGGAATCAATGACAACAAGGAGATATTCAGGGAACTGCATCAGAAACTGCTCTCAGTTCGTATCCGACCCTATTATGTTTTCTACTGTGAACCAGCACCAGGAATCGATCACTTCCGCACACCAGTGGAAAAGGGCGCAGAACTGATCAGGGATGCCATCCGTGGACATATTACAGGTCTGGCCCAGCCCATGTATGTGGTAGCAACCAACATCGGCAAAATCCCGCTAATGCCAGACTATTACATTCAGGGTAAAACCGAAAATGAATACATTCTGAGAAACCACAAAGGCCAGACTATCAAGTGGCCAAATATTCCTGAATAGGAAATTATATTTTTTAGTTTTTTTGGGATAAATTCATGGGGAAAAAAGTATCAGAAACAGACTTGATAAAATATTGGACGTGCGGGACGTAATTGACTAAGTTGACTTGACCTTTCACCCTCTTAATGCCAAGGCAAAATAACCGTTCCGGTGTCAGAGGCAATCTCTCCTATTCGTGACACGAAATTGCCTCGATCTTTTGAGTCATCAGCAATCCTGCGTTTTTCGATACCTCTTATAATCATATAATGCAACGTTCCGGGCACCAGCCCGCCATCGTGAGCTCAGGCGAGGCGGGCGGGCATCAAGCCTCACCTGCCTTGACATTTTTTCCCTCCATGTCACTACTTTGGCATCCCTTATCGCAATTATTCAAGCTAGTCCCCGGTAGGGTATTCCTTATCAACCAAACAAGTCTGCATGTGAACCAGTGCGAACCAGGCAGAGTTCGCTGCCTTCAATCCGGTATAAAAGCAGCCAATCAGGTTCGACATGGCATTCCCGGCAATCCTTCAGCGTCCCTTTGAGTTGGTGATCTTTGTTCCGGGCAGGCAATTTTTCAGCGTTGGCCAAAAGATGAATGATTTGTTTCAGCTTATCCATATTTTTGCCGCGCCTGGCAAGGAGCTTCACATCCCTTTTAAACCGGGTGTCGCGCCTGATGGACCTCACAGCTAAATCCCTAAATCTTCAAAAAGCTCATCTGTTGACGAAAAGGTTTTACCACGACCCCTGCGCGAATTTTCAATGGCCTTCATGGTCTTTTCATTGGGAATATGCAGCTCGAACGGCAGCCCCCTCTGGGCAATAACCTGCCGGTAAAACAATTCATAGGACTGCGATACGGACAAACCCAGTCCGCGCAGGATTTCCTCCGCCTGCTTTTTTATCTCAGGATCGAGCAGTGCCCGTGCCGTTGCAGTTTTTGAAGTCCCCATACTTCCCTCCCTTTATTGCTTTCGATTATATGGCATATTATATGCCATAAAATAAGGAGGTTTGCAATGGGAACAACAAAAACAGCATCCGCAAGAGCGCTGATAGACCCAATAATTAAAAAACAGGCGGAAGAAATCCTCGGTGGATTAGGTCTGTCTGTTTCAAAATCGTTTGAACTGTTTTATCGGCAAGTTATTGCTAACAGGGGGCTGCCGTTTGAACTGCATGTTCCAAACGAAAAAACTATGAGAGCAATTGAAAATTCAAGGCAGGGAAAAGGGAAAACCTTTTCTTCGTCTGATGAACTGTTTGAGGATCTTGGGATTTAGTAAATGCGAACAATAAGACGCGATACTCAATTCAAAAGAGACGTCAAGCGTCTCAAAAAGCGCAATAAAGATTTTGAGAAGTTAAAAGAAGTAATCGTGCTGTTAGTAGCTGGGGAAAAATTACCTGCAAAATGTAAAGATCACAGATTAAAAGGCATATTAAAGGATTGCAGAGAATGTCATATAGAGCCTGACTGGCTTTTGATTTATAGAATCGAAGGAAGCGAACTTTGTCTTGTTCGAACCGGCAGCCATTCAGACCTGTTCAGTTAAAATAAATCAGTAAAAGTGTATGGAGAGATGAATGCAGAACGGTTGATGTCAAGGAAGTGCGCAAAAGATTTGAGGGGAGCGGGGCAAGGCGATCACGCTTGCAGCGGGGTTAACCGATAGAACCCCGCTGCAAGCAGAAGGCAAAAGGAAGGTCTATAACTCTATTCCTTAATCAGCAGTCTATATTCTGCTCTGTGGCCTTCGGAGGCATTAAGAACAATTCTCATATCCTTGCAAAGCGGCAACTTAAAGATAAAGCTGCCGCTTTTATCGGTTTTACCGGATAGGATCAACTTCCCATTACCGTCAAAAACCTCTATTGGGGCATTCATAGCCTTCTTCCCGTTTGAAAAGAAACTTTCTGTATATACTTTATCCCCTTCCACCCAGGCAAAAACATGCACCTTGTGCGACCATGCCGATGTGGCACATAACAGGCAGACAAGTAAAGCAGTTCCGATAAAAAGCGGAATTCTACTTTTATGTTGTTTGATCTTTATTGTTTTCAACTATAACCCCCAGATAACGGAATATGGATCGACGCCTTCAACGGTCAGTTTCTTAGTCAAAGCCGCCTGCCCGAAGAAGTTCTTTATTTCTTTTATATATTGATTTTGGAAGAGAATATATGTAAAATGTTTTTGTAGGTTTTTGAGAAATTATTTTTGTAATTTTTTCAATATTATATTCAACTTTAGTTGCAGGGACAAAAGGAAGCTGAACAAGATACATTTTATCTTCAACAACTTTCTGACAGGCAAGATCAAAACCAAGCTTCTGTTCATTTTCAATACGATAAATAGTAGAGCATGCACCACAAAAACCAGCCCGGCAACCACAACCTCTGATAAACCTATAACCCGCATATTCCACTGCTTTCATAATAGTTAGACCAGCGGGAACCTTGTAGCTCTTACCCATAATAAAAACTTCAACTTCTCCGACTTTCTGCTTTACATTTTTTGTTTTTTCACTCATGATTTTATCCCCACAAAAAAGAATTTATTAATTTTCAAACTTTCAACTAAAATTTCAAAAGGATGTCTTTTTCTCCTATTTTCTCCTGGCATAAAAAAGCAAAACTACAGAGGCAGTTTCAAAATGTTCAATTTTGTTCGAGATCAAGGAAGGCGATCCGCCTCAGGCGGATTAACCACAGGAATACATGTAGTATTTCGAGGATTAAAATTTGAGCCTGACGCAGATATCGGACAAAAGGGGACGTTTTGAAATTGGCTCTACTATTATTTTATAAAACTCTGCTCAGATACTTATCCTGA
>JAIWHJ010000120.1:0-5864 GCA_048629695.1 Promethearchaeota archaeon | reverse complement strand
TATTTGGATCTAAATACTCAAGCAACCACAAAAACAATTATCATAGAGTTCTAGTTTTAATATTATATTATTATGATGAACTACGGGGGAAAAAAACGCAACAATATTCTGTACATTGGATATTATTGTCGGCAAAATCGGACGCCTGAATTCCGCTATTTTGAATAAAACCGAATCAAAACCATGTTATTCTGATATTATTTCCAAACGTTATTTACCAAACAAATAATACAAACTGCGAGGCCGGACAATGAACAAACCATTATTAAAATCCTTTGCTCAAGTGTTGATATTTTGTATGTCCATGCTCCTGATTGCCGGTTGCTCAAATCCGGAAGAGAAAAAAAATGCATTCTATCAGAAAGCGATGGAATACGTCGAGGCCGAGAACACCAAGGCCGCTATCATAGAATTCCGCAATGCAATCCAGATCGATCCCAAATTTGCCGACGCCCGTTATCAATTGGGTCTGGCCCTGCTGAAAACAAAGGAATTCAAAAATGCCTTTAACCACTTGAGTATTGCGGCAGATCTTGATCCAAAAAACGTGGATGCCCTTCTCAAGACAGCGGAAATGCTTTATCTGGGGAAACAAACAGAGAAATGTCTTGAAAATGTGGAAAAAATCCTTGCACTTGACCCTGAGCATGCTGATGCTCTCAATATAAAGGCCAACCTCGAATTAATAGCCAAAGATCCGGAAGCCGCTCAAGCCTCAATTGATAAAGCCATTGCAAAACATCCTGATCTCAGCCGGTTACACATTACCATGGCCAGGATACTCTCGGTTCAAGAAAAATTCCAAGACGCTGAAGCATCCCTGAAAAAGGCCCTTGAACTGGATCCTGACAAACCGGCCAACCACAAGGCGCTTATCTCCTTTTACTTAAGCCGCAAAGAACCGGATAAAGCAGAGGCCCAAATAAAAAAAATGGTGTCTGTGTTCCCTGATTCGCCAGGGCCGCACATTGATCTGGCCTCCTTTTATATGACCAATAACAAACCGGAAAAGGCTGAACTTGCCATTAAGTCCGGAATTGATATAGCGCCTGATGACCCGGGCTTATATGTCTTTCTTGGAAATTTTTACAAAAAACAAGGCAATGCCGACAATGCCGAATCTGCCTTCAAGGACGCGATCACCAGGTCAAAAGAGCCGAATAACATCAAATCAATACTTGCCGATTTCTATTTTGATCAGGGGAAATTTTCACTTGCCGAAGAGCTGACAGACGAAATTCTTACTAACAACGGCAAACACGGAAAGGCCAACCTTTTAAAGGCCAAACTCATGCTCAAGGATGGAAAGAGTTCCGACGCCCTCTCCATTCTGAACGAGCTTGTGCGGGAATATCCCAAGTGGGGGGATGCTTTTTACCGGAAAGCCGTTGCTCACCTTAATCAGGGAGAACCTGAATTGTCCCGGAATGCTGCTGCTGAGGCGGCAAAATTAAACCCGAGAGATCCAATGCCCCACACACTCCTGGCTCACCATCTCCTTATAAAAAGAGAGTTTGAACCCGCCAGGCTTGAGGCCCTTAAGGCATTGCGACTGGCGCCGAATAATCTCGGCGCCGCAATAATATTGGGTAAGTGCATGCTGCAGGCCAAGGAGTTTGAAAACGCGCTTAAGCTGTTTGACCAGTTACACGATGCGGTTCCGGAAAACATCGAGATACTGCTTAACAAAGGAATCGCCCATCTGGCCCTTAAGGATTCGTCCAATGCCGATAAAATGTTTGAAAAAATCCTGGAGATCAAGCCCGGTTATGTCCCCGCCCTCGCAATCCTTGCCAATATTCTGATCACCGAACAGGACGCTTCCCACGCCATCCGTCGCGTACGCAACCAGGCGGACAAAGCGCCGGACAACCCTAATATTACTATGCTGCTTGGCAATATGCTGTTTCAGGAAAAATCATATGATGAAGCGCTCAAATCCTTTCGCAAAACCCAGGAACTTGCTCCTGACGCTCCCCGTCCCTATATTACGGTCGCCCGTACCCTGAGAATGCTGGACAGGGACCGGGAGGCCATAAAAGAATACCAGGCTCTTATCAGCAAAAAGCCTGATTCAGCGCAGGCCTATATGGGACTTGGGACCATGCTGGAACAAAACGGAGATATCGCCGGCGCCAAGGAAGCCTATGGCAAGTTGCTGGAACTCTCACCGGAATTTGCGCCGGCCGCCAATAATCTGGCCTGGATTCTGGCCGAGGAAAAAGAAGGCGATCTTGGCGAAGCCATGCGTCTTTCACTTGTTGCCAAAAAGCAAAAGCCGGATGACCCGTACATTGCCGATACACTGGGCTGGATATATTACAAACGGGAATCTTACGGTCTTGCCCTGACCCAGTTCACAGAGGCTGTGAACAGTATGCCGGAGGTGCCGACACTCCGATATCATCTGGCTCTTGCACTGAATAAAGATGGAAAACCGGACCAGGCACGTGATGAATTAACCCGGTGTCTGAAACAAGAGGCTGATTTTCCGGAACAACAAGAGGCGGAGGAACTCCTGAGAAGTCTGGATTAATCATATATGCGGAAAACATACGTAATAGGAGATATCCACGGCTGTCACCGGACATTGGTGGAATTGCTTGAAAAAATTGACCCTGATCCGGACAATGACTTTTTAATATTTCTTGGTGACTATATCGACCGAGGGCCGGACTCGAATCCGGTAGTCGAAGAAATCATCAAGCTGCGCAGGCGGTTTAAACGCCTTGTCACACTCATGGGCAACCACGACCAGGTATTTTTGCGCTATCTTTCAGGAAAAGACAAGGATTTTTTTATCTCAATAGGCGGGGAACAGACATTAAAAAGTTATGGGGTCGACCCGGGGTTCACGGGCGATCCCCTTTCCGTAATCCCGGGTGAGCATGTTTTCTTTTTTAATGATCTTTTAAATTACTGGGAGGATGATAAGTACATTTACGTGCATGCCGGTCTTAAGCCCGAAGTCCACATCACACAGCAGTCAACAGAGTGGCTCTTCTGGGCGAGAGAGCGCTTTATTGACTTGAAATACGATTTCGGCAAACGAGTGATTTACGGGCATACACCCTTTGAAACACCTAAAATAGACAAAAACAAGATAGGAATCGACACCGGTGCGGTGTACGGAAACCATCTCACATGCCTCATATTGCCTGAAATAAAATTTGTAAGTGTGAAAGGCTGAAGGTTGTGAAATTACGAAGGCTGAAGGTTGAAGACGGCAAAGCCGGTGCGCGACCTGGCTACCACATCCGGCAGGATGTCGAGAAATGCTTCTACTTCTTCCGCAGTGTTATATCTGCCGAGGCTTATTCGCAGGGCGCCGTGTAGATAAGGTTCCGGAACACCCATGGCAACCAGGACCTGCGACGGGTTCTGGTCGCCGCTGTGACAGGCTGACAATGCTGAAATCGCGATTCCCCGCACTTCCAGATCCTGAATCATAGCAGCGGACGAGGCATGTTTAAAGCTCACATTCAGGGTATTGGCAAGCCTTGGTTCATTTTGCCCGTTTATCAATACATCCGGGATGTTTTCAAGGATGCCCCCGGCAAGCCTGTCCACCAGTGTTTTCATCTGCCCGGAATATCGGGTGAGTTTTTGCGCCCCGATTTCGCATGCCTTTCCAAACCCGACAATTCCAGGCACGTTTTCGGTTCCTGCGCGGCGGCCGCCTTCCTGGCCGCCCCCCATAACCAGGGGCGTTACGGACACGCCCCGGCGAACGTACAGGGCGCCGGCGCCTTTCGGGCCGTAAAGCTTGTGGGATGCCAGAGATATGTAATCAACAGGCAGCTCGCCGACATTCAGCTCCTTCTTGCCCGCCATCTGCACGGTATCACTATGAAACAGCACATCTTTATCACTGCATATCTCACCTATTTCCGCAATGGGCCAGAGCACACCTGTTTCGTTATTAGCGCCCATCAGCGAAACAAGGGCCGTCTCTTCTCTGATCAAGGATGCCAATACCTGAAGGTCTATGCCGCCGCTTGATCCTACCGGCAGATACTCTATCTCGTAGCCTTGATTTTGTTTCAGGAATTTAAGAACGCTCAACACTGAGGGATGTTCAACAGGTGAAGAGATAATATGCTTTTTGTCAGGATAAGCGGATATACTGCTTAAGATCGCAAGATTATTTGCTTCCGTGCCGCCGCTGGTAAAAATTACCCTGCCAACAGCGCAGCCGATGAGCGCTGCAACCTGTTTCCTGGCAGCCTCAATGCCGTCCTTTGCCGCCTCCCCGTACTCGTGACCGCTTGAAGGATTTCCAAAAATATCACCAAGATATGGCAGCATCGCCTCCCGGACCGCCGGATCCACTGGTGTTGTCGCATTGTTGTCAAAATATATCTTTTTCACAACCGATTACTCCTTGATCCCGAATGACGGAAAGAGAACCAGGATGTTTTTTTCTTTTTGTCTGTAGAAGAGGAGATACTCGTTTCCGGAGAATCCGGCATGGCGGATGTTAAAAGGATATTACGTTCCTCAAGATACTCGACCCTTTCCTTAATTCTACCATGCTCTATAAGCAGTATTTCGTTTTTTTTACGCTCCTGGTCCAGTTGTCTCGAAAGCTGATTAACAAGTTCATCCTTAAATCCATCCGCCTGACCGGAAAGCTCTTCAATCTGCCACTCCACCTGGCGCTTCAGCTCCTGCACACGTTCCTCCAATCCTGCAAAACGATGCTGAAGAGCGGCAATCCCGGTTTCCGGATGTCCCTGACTCCCGGAAACTTCTACGGAAGTCACCGGCTCGGATGTCCCCCCAGTATCCCCTTTATCTTCCACAACCTGGGTCACAACATGCGCGTCTATGGTATGCAGTTCATCCACAAATCCATAAACCAAAGCCGTATCACACAGCAGATTAATTGAACGAGGCGTACCGTTTGAAGCCCTGAAAATTTCATCTACCGCGCCCTTGGTAAAAAGATCAGGACTGCCGCCTGTCTTTTCCAGCCGCGAGGCAATATAGCCCCCGGTTTCCTTCAGGGATAAGGGCATCAGGTGGTAGGTTACGGCAATACGCTGAGAGAGCTGAGCAAGATTGGGACGTCTGAGCCTGGCCTTCAATTCCGGCTGGCCGACAAGCATAATCTGAAGCAAAAAATTGTTATCGGTCTGGAGATTAGAGAGCATCCGCACCTCTTCAAGCGCCTCTTCCGACAAATTTTGCGCTTCATCAATAATAAGCAGAACACGCTGATTTTCGCCATATTTCCGGATAAGAAAATGATGGATACTGTCAAGGTTACCAGCCTTGTCATTCTTATCCGCCTCAAGCTCAAACTCTCGCAGGATGAGGCCAAGAAGCTGATTGGGTGAAACATTGGTGTTAAAAATTACCGCAACTTCAATATCGGTCTCAATCTGATCGAGGATGTAACGGATAAGGGTGGTCTTGCCTGTGCCGATCTCACCGGTGAGCAGAATAAAACCCATTCTTTCCCGGATGCCGTACTCCAGATAAGTCAGGGCGTTCTGATGCTTGGGACTAAAATAAAGAAAACTGGGATTTGGAACGATGTGAAATGGTTTTTCGGAAAGACCGTAAAATTTTTCGTACATTGTTCAGCCGGGGACACAGTCCCCTCAATCCCCAATTCTATAAATTTTTCAAAATATAAATGGCCGAAAATAAAACCAGCCCCATTTTACTGTAAACGATCACAGGTGCTGCAGCTGTGCGCCCGAAGGAAGTGCCCTTGGGGTGCGTGATCAGGGCAATCAGCTATAAGTCAAACCTATGCTGGTTGCCCTGATCACGTGCAGGGGGTGCAATACAAAAAAATGACAAGTTAATGTTTGGCTTGTTCGCAGTGTTACGTTCAACGTTAACGTGCTCGT
>JAIWHJ010000119.1:0-5918 GCA_048629695.1 Promethearchaeota archaeon | reverse complement strand
GTAGGCACCGGCGCCGCGGCAGGGTCGATGGACGCCTCAAACATGCTTAAACCCGCCCTTGCGCGCGGGGAACTTCATTGCGTAGGCGCAACAACGTTGAATGAATATCATAAGTATATTGAAAAAGATGCGGCCCTGGAACGCCGTTTTCAACAGGTTCTGGTACAGGAGCCTTCGGTTTCGGACACCATTGCCATACTCCGCGGGATCAAAGAAAAGTACGAGGTTCACCATGGTGTACGGATCAAGGATTCGGCCGCTGTAGCTGCGGCAACCCTTTCGAACAGGTACATCTCCGGCCGTTTTCTACCAGACAAGGCAATTGATTTAATTGACGAGGCGGCTTCACGGCTTCGGATCGAGATCGACAGTATGCCCACTGAAATAGACGAGGTAGACCGCAGGCGGATAAAACTCGAGATCGAGAGAGAGGCCTTAAAACGCGAAACCGACAAAACTTCTAAAGAAAGGTTGGTCAAACTTGAGGTCGAACTGGCTGATGTAAATGAGATATTGAACAGTATGAAAGGCCACTGGCTGTTAGAACGTGAGATAATCGGCAAGATACAAAAGATAAAATCGGATATCGAGGAGGCCGGGGTGGAAGAGCAGCATGCCCAGCGTCTCGGTGATCTCTCCAGGGTTGCCGAAATTCGGTACGGCAGGGTCAAGGACCTTGAAAAGGAACTCGCTTTGAAAAATGACCGTCTTGCCGAAATCCAGAAAGACCGTCAGATGCTTAAGGAGGAAGTCTCTGAAGAAGATGTGGCCGGCGTGGTTGCAAAATGGACCGGTATCCCGGTCGACCGTCTGCTGACGGGTGAACGGGAAAAACTGCTTCATATCGAAGATAGTCTTTCCAGGCGGGTTGTGGGTCAGGAAGAGGCGCTCCGGGCTGTTGCCAATGCGGTTCGCCGGGCAAGGGCGGGCCTTCAGGACCCGGACAGGCCCTTGGGTTCATTTATTTTTTTAGGACCTACAGGGGTTGGGAAGACGGAACTGGCGAGAAGCCTGGCCGAATTCCTGTTTGACAGCGAACAGGCAATGATCCGGCTTGACATGTCGGAATTCATGGAAAAGCACTCTGTGGCCCGGTTGATCGGCGCGCCTCCGGGATATGTCGGTTACGAGGAAGGAGGATATCTTACCGAGGCCGTTCGACGGCGGCCATATTCCATTGTCCTGTTTGATGAGATTGAAAAGGCCCATCAGGACGTGTTCAATGTCCTGCTCCAGATTCTGGACGATGGTCGAATGACCGACGGACAGGGCAGGACAGTGGATTTCAAGAACACGGTACTCATAATGACGTCAAATCTCGGAAGCCGGATTATTATGGAATTAGGTGAAAACCATGAAGGTGAACTCGAGAAACAGATGCGCGCCATGCTGCGTCAGTATTTTAAACCGGAGTTTTTGAACAGGATTGACGAGACAATCACATTTCACAGGCTTTCAAAAGAAGATCTTTCCCGTATAGTGGACATACAGATAACTCTTTTAACCGGGCGTATTGCGGAACAGGGGTTTTCCATCCGTATGACTGATGCAGCCCGAGAGTTTATCATTCAAGCCGGCTATGATCCCGCATTCGGCGCACGGCCCTTGAAAAGGGCCATCAGAAAGTTTGTCCAGGACGGACTGGCCATGAAAATCCTTGAAGGGGCATTCACGGAAGGCGACAGCATCCTGATCGATGTAGCGCTCGGCGAAACAGGGCTTAAATTTATAAAAGAATAATGGTAACCAAGGTTCGGAAAAAAAACAACCAAGCGTCCGTCCCTGATGAACAAAAGGGTGCCACTCTTTACATGGTTGCTACTCCAATCGGCAACCTGGAAGACATCACCTTACGGACAATAAGAATTTTAAAGGAAGTTGATCTGATCGCATCCGAAGACACCCGTCATACGCGAAAACTCTTATCTTATTTTGATATACACACTCCACTTGTCAGTTACCACAAGGACCGGGAGGCGGCCCAGGCGCAGAAACTCCTGGACAGATTGCGTGCCGGAGAAGATATTGCCATGGTTTCAGATGCAGGGACTCCAGCCATCTCGGACCCGGGCACAATCCTGGCAAGGAAGGCCCTCGAATTCGGTATAAAAGTAACTCCGGTTCCGGGGCCCTCTGCATTGACCGCTGCGCTCAGTATTTCAGGTCTTGACACAACAAGGTTTCTCTTCCTGGGATTTCCGCCGTCCCGCAGAAACCAGCGTGTAAAATTTTTAAAAACTTTGTCGGAAAATCCACACACCCTGGTTTTTTTTGAATCGCCTCATAGGATTGTGCGTTGTCTTAAGGACTGTATTGAAACCCTGGGTGACCGCAATGTTTTTCTGGCAAGGGAACTAACTAAGATCCACGAAGAAGCCATCACAGGCACTCTGTCAGGTGTGCTGGCCAACCTTTTGAACAGAGAATTTATAAAAGGCGAATTCACAATCATTATTAAAGGTGCGGAAAGAAAAGGCCCGGAAGAGGGCGACCTTACGGAACTTTTGCTCTGGTACAGGGATCAGTCCGAACTGTCGATGAAAGATGCTGTGCAGCGGATTGCACAGGACCTGGGCGAATCCAGGTCACATGTGTATAAAATTGCCCTTAATATCTGGGCCGGAGTTCAAAAATAAGCGACCCCTAAGGATCAAAAAATAATGGACATTTGAAAAATTTCAGGTTCAGAGCTGAGAAGCAGAAAACCCACCCGATTCGGGTGGGTTTTCTGTATTAGGGAGGGTTGAATTAAGGTTGTCGGTTTGTTGAAACTAAGGTTTAAACGCCATCCTTCTTTGAGTGGCAGGCAAAGCATCCTGATGAGTTGTCCCCGCCGCCGGCGTCCATTCCGCTGTAATCCCACCTCAGGATATCGTTGTGACTGGAACCATGAGAGTAGTGACAGGATATGCAGACTACGATTCCAGTGCTGCTGGTGCCGGAGGTTGAATTCACAATGGTAGCGGCTTCAGCGTCGTTATCGAGATATAAACCTGCGTTTGCGGCTGCAAGTCCGACAGGTACCTGGGCGCTTCCGTGAAAAGCACTGTAAGCATCCCCGCTCGGGCCTGTTCCCGCCGTTCCCGCCGAAGCCAGGGCAAGATCAGATGGATGACGAATCCAGGCGCCGCCTGAATTGGTTGTGCCATCGGCAGAATCGCCATTGTTGCCATGAAACAATCCATGACACTCCGCACAGAAATAACTGATGGTCGAATCGGAGGTATAACCTGCGTTGCCGTTTGTTGCAGCGTATCTGTTATCTGTGCCTGTCCCGGTTCCCCATTCGTACGTTCCGGACTCTACTCCGTTTATGCCGTTGAGCCCGCGGAATCCTAGTTTTTTGGCGTCATGATGTATTCCCCTGATTGCGGCAGACGGATCGGATTCGGTATGGTCTCCATGGCAACCCATGTTGCCGGCGCATGTCAACTGTGTCCATGCTGCGGCACTGGCAGGCAGACCGAGGGTGCCACCGAGAGTAGCGTCATAGCCAGGGGGAGAGAAGTCGGACATGTTGGAGTCCTGGCCTGTATTGACGCCGAGGATATTATGCTTTGTGGCATCATCGCCTCCGGTCATGATATATCCGCCCGGGAGGTATGTGTCTGGACTGGCCGGTACACCGTTGGTTATAACAATATACGGCACAGTGTTGCCGCCGACTCCGATATCCATACCCCCGACCGTGTCCGTTGTATGACAACCGATGCAACTGTTGCTCAGCAACTGACCGAAGGGACCGTCAGTGTTGACAGCCGCACCGTCTTGACTGTTATGCATTGTATGGCAGTCTGCGCAGCTTCCTTCTACATCGGCTGAGGCTGTCCGGGCTCCCGAC
The DNA here is from genome assembly GCA_048629695.1 of Promethearchaeota archaeon. Lineage (GTDB taxonomy): Bacteria > Desulfobacterota > Desulfobulbia > Desulfobulbales > DAOVYS01 > DAOVYS01. The sequence continues at coordinate 2,077 of JAIWHJ010000119.1, read as the reverse complement.
ATGATCATAGGAACCAGAAGAGCCGTTGACAGCAGACCGTACTTCAGTGATTTTATTTTATACCTTTTTAAAGATTCCATCATTTTCCCCTCCCCCGTTATTTTTTTATGGTGCCTTGAGTTTTGCCCTTTAAGGAAGATTCCAGTTAGCCTTAGTTTTATTATACCAAATTTCAAGATATAATTCAACTCACCACACGGAAAAGACTGAAAAAGACGTAAAACCGAATAGATAGGGCGGGTCTAAAAAGCGAATAATAGGCCTTTTTTTTTGAAAAAGTCCATGTTTCAGGACGCCCCCCCCCTGAATCCCTGAACCTTTGAACCCCTGGAACCCCTGAAATCTTTCCCTCTGCACAAAGCCGGCTTAAAAATTACGAATTGCACAGGTCGAATTTTGATGCTTTCGTGAAAAGTCGCGATTTATGTTCAGGATGATGGTTTGTCACGGCTAAATTGCGAAACCTGCAAGGAGAGCGTTGTAAAATTCGCAAAACGTATAATAAGGGTGGTGCCAATTCCAGTTCAAATTCGGATTATTCCCCGGATTTCCGTGATTTTATTCCAATACTGCGAATTTCGCAATTGCAGACGCTATAATTTGTTCCTGGAAAATAGTTTCAATATTTCAGCAAGATATGTCCATATCCTTGATACAGTCCAGCTTTCCGGCGACCAGGCAGAGTGCTGAACGTCAAGGACGATTCATCTATATTTTTTTCAAAAAAATAATTAAAGATTTTTTTTACTTTATATTTCAATATGTTGTGAAATTCAGGAGGGAAATTTTTGAATATTGGAGAATTTAAGAGTAATAAAGAGAAATTAGGAGTAAATGCGACTTGTCCTTTTAGGAAAGAGTGTTGAAACTGTTATAATCATTTGAATAACCCTATATATTTGTGCATATTTTTTCATTCATTTTATAAGTGGTTATTTTTCAGTGCATTTAGGGGAGGCATGGTGATATTTCCTTGCCTGACATGGGTTTCCTCCCTGTTGAAAACTTATGGAAAAATTTTCTGAAAATCCTTTTAAACCGGATTTGACTGTCGGCTGGATTTTTAATAAAAGAATTACGTATGATTTTTCGAGGGCGAAATAGAAACCCGTTTCAAATTCGCTGAAATTTAATGTGTCGGCTGTAGCAGTGTTTTTTCTCAATAAACAAACTTTCTTTTTCAAATTAAAAAGGCGGTTGTTTGAGAGACCCCGAACCCGGATAAACTGGAATTTTTTAAAGGTAATGGATAAGTACCTTAGAAAATATTTTCTAAGGTACTAAATGTGCGGAGATTTTTGATTATGCTGTGGGAACAGACCAAAGATAGATTGAAGAATGTGCTTCCTGAAAGCACGTATGCCCTCTGGATTGAACCACTTTCATGCATCAGGGCTGACGATAAGGTTGTTGAACTTGTGGGGCCGGACCAATTTTTTTGTTCCTGGGTGCTTGATAAGTATTCCATCCCGATTCAGGAAAGTCTCTCCAAGTTTAGTAGCGGAAACCAGGAGGTCCGCTTTACGGTCGGAGGGAAAATTCAATTCCGTCCGGAAGAAAAACCCGAACAGCTTGCGTTGCCTGACATGCCTTCCGGCAGAGCAAGGATTCCGATGCTTCACCCCAGGTATACATTTGAGGAATTCATGGTCGGTGAATCGAACGTTCTTGCACATTCAGCCTGCCGGGCTCTGGCAAGTGGCGATACGTCGTTCGGTCGCTGTATTTATGTCAAAGCAGGCACCGGCCTTGGCAAGAGCCATCTCACACAGGCTGTGGCGCACCATGTGATCGATCACGCACCGTCAACACGTATCTGCTGTCTGACAGCCAAGCAGTTTACAGCGGAAATTGTCCGTAGCATCAAGAGCAATACAATGGATCATTTCAAAACAAAGTACCATAATAATTGTGATATGCTGCTCGTTGAAGACGTTCATATCCTTACAGGCAAGCCCAAGACGCAGGAAGAACTGGCAGCGGTTGTTGATGCACTGCTTGATGCGGGTAAGACTATGATTTTTACCGGCAAGATGATTCCGAGAAAAATTCCTGATATTGATATGGGGATTCGTTC
>JAIWHJ010000118.1:0-5962 GCA_048629695.1 Promethearchaeota archaeon | reverse complement strand
GTCTGAGAATGAGATATTTTTTCCAAGATCAAGTCGAAGATCCCGGACTTTGAGCGTGACGCAGAGATTGGGGAAAATAGCCATTCTCGGACAGCCTCCTAGGATTGACCGGGAAACTGATTGGATAGGAGGTTTCTTGATATTGCCGGAGCATTTTGGAGGTATCACGGAGTTCTTAAAAAGTTTGGGGCAAATCATGAGAAAAAAATTGTAAAAGCCGAAATTTGATCTTTCAATCCTTGAGCAGAGCTTCTAATCTAGCCGGACATTCAACGATATTGATATGATGATTAATTTGGGAATACTTGAAAAAATGAATTTTTTACAATACATCTGGCAGTCATAATTAAATTACAGCTCCACCAGTCAAAAACATGGTAAGGACACCAGTTCGGCCCTGCAAAACGCTATATCAAGACCGCCAAAACGTATTTTGCCGACAACGGTATTATCCTCAGTCTGAATCCCGGCGTCGGCGCCGGACAGCTCCTTCAAAATTTCGTTATGGTGGAGTTTGAGAAACGCAGAAAACTCGGTATGATCAGGGCAGATCAGTTCTATTATTACAAAAGTGCCGGCGGACACGAAATCAATATGATCTTTGAAGCGGACAATAAGGTCTATGCTATTGAAATCAAATCGACCCCGAGACCTGCACCCCAGGATTTGCACAATCTGGCACAATTCAATGACCGCCTGAACCGCCCGGTGCGGCGCTATCTTATCTACCTGGGAGAAGAATACCGCACCATAGACAATGTCCAGCTGCTTCCCGTTGCAGCGTTGTTCAGAGGGAAATAGAAGAAAAGTTCTATTTTAAAAGGCTTAGGATTCAAAGTTGTGGAATAAATGATGTTTAAGTAAGGCCACCAACACAGACCCTCTGAACCCCTGAACACTTCAACCGTATCTATGAATAGTGCTTGACATTATCCGGTTATTTCTGAATATTATCCAATACATCCTTTAATAGTTTCGCATCAGTAGGGATACAGGGATTTATGCCATGGAAGATGAGAAATTTCCCCCAACTATCATACGGACGAAGCTCCACTTGCCTCCGATCCAAAAAGACCATTTACACCGACCGCGTCTATTAGATCGGCTCGATGAGCACCTCCAGCGTCCGTTAACCCTGATTTCGGCGCCGGCCGGCTACGGCAAGACCACGCTGGCGAGCTGCTGGCTGGAAACGAGCGATGACCTCAGCGCCTGGGTAACCCTGGATGAAGGGGACAATGATTTGCGCCTATTCCTGAGCTACTTTCTGACGGCTATCCAAACCATCTTTCCCAATATGGGCCGGCAAACCTTGGCCATGGTGAATGTAGCAATGATTGCGCCGGTGAAGGCAATTGTCGGGAGCCTCATCAACGAAATCGACCGGATTGAACAGCCATTTATCCTGGTTCTGGAGGATTCACATTTAATCAAAGATGAATCCGTTCTCGAAGTGCTCAACCAACTGCTGCGCCATCCGCCGCAATCAATGCATCTCGTCCTGATTGGCCGGCGAGATCCTCCCTTGCCGATTTCGTCGCTGCGCGCCAAGGGTCTTTTGACCGAGATTCGGACCCAGGATCTTCGCTTTAGTGAAATGGAAACAGCAACATTTTTGACGCAGGAGTTGGGAACCCAGGTCGATTTGGCCACAGTAGCCGCTCTGGAAGAAAAAACCGAAGGCTGGGTAACCGGTTTACGCCTGGCAGTCCTTTCCATGCGCCATCGGGACGTCATGGATCCAAAGCTGCTCGAACCGCATGTGGACGCTCAATATGTGATGGAATATCTTTTCACTGAGGTCTTCTCCCAACAGCCACCGGAAATCAGCCAATATCTATTGAATACCGCCATCCTGGATCGTTTCTGCGGCCCATTGTGCGAAGCGTTGTGTAAGCACGGCGTTGAATCATTTACAGGTAAAATCGGCGGGTGGGAGTTTATCGCCTGGCTAAAAAAGGAAAACATGTTCCTGATTCCGCTGGATGCGGAAAACCGATGGTTTCGCTACCACCATCTGTTTCAAAAACTCCTGGTCAACCAGATAAAACGTCATCAAGGCCCCGAGAAAATCAACGACCTTCACGCCCAAGCCGGCGCCTGGCTAGCAGAAAACGGGATAATTGAAGAAGCACTCCAGCATTACCTGGCCGCAGAAGACATCCCATCGGCGATGCAGTTGGTAGCACAACACGGCCACAATCTGATGAACAACCAACAGTGGCCGGATCTGGAACGCTTTATTGGTATGCTTCCCCGCGATCGCGTTGAACAGGATCCCGAGTTGCTCATTTTTAAGGCCTGGCACAAACATGTGCAGACATCTGGATGCGACCTCCCGACGAAAGTAGCTTACAACAAAAAGATTGAGCCGCTGATCAACAATTTGTCGGAAAAGGCTTTGGCCCGTGAAACACAAATAAATGGCCATTTTGAGGCCCTGCGTGGATACGAATTCTACCTCTCTGCTGACGGTGAGAAGGCCCTGAAATATTTCCAGTCCGCGTGTGATAAAATCCCCATGCACCATAAAAGAGCGCGGGTCTCTGCGTATCTTTTTTTAGCCGCGGCATACCAAATGACCGGTAATTTGGAGACGGGCCTTTCCATTTATACCAATGAGATACAAAAAAGCATCGATCAGGGCAGTGATTACTACGCCCCGTACATAGAAAAGCTTTGCTATTTATATTGGATTAATGCTGACTTAGTGGCTATTAGGCAGACCGCCGAGCGTTCACTAAAGATCGCAATGGATCTCCGATTACCTGAGTCGGTTGCCTTTGGCCTCTATTTCTTAGGGATAATCAGCTACCATCAAAACAAACTGAAAATCGCCGAAGAAAAGCTGACCCAATTGGTCAACAATTACTATTTCATTAACGTGGTCATGGCTGCCCACGGTAGTGTTGCGCTTGCCATGGTTTATATGGCCAGGGGTGAATTCGGCCAAGCCGAAAAGTATTGCAAAAAGGCATTGAACTATGCAATCGATACCAACAACCAGGAGGCCATTCGGATCATCCAGGCCTTTGAGGCAGAATATGCGCTTCGCCGGGGGCACCTTGCGAAAGCATCACAATGGGCGGAACGCTTCATTAGTAAACCTATTACAATGCCATATTTATTCTACTTCCCGCAATTGACACCGGTCAGAATACTGCTGGCTCAGGACACCACAGACAGCCGTGAGCAAGCCGCCGACCTCCTCAAGCAGCTTTACGACTTTGTCACTTTTACCCACAACACCCGTTTTCAGATTGATGTGCTGGCCCTGCAAGCCCTTCTCTGCGACTCTCGGGGCGAGGGGCCAGCCGCGCTGGAGAATTTAACCAATGCGCTCCAACTCGCAGAACCTGGCTGGTTTATCCGCCTTTTCGTGGATCTGGGACCGCAGATGTTCGGACTGCTGAAGCAGCTCGTCAAGCAAAATGTTGCTCTGGATTATATCGGACAGATCCTGGCTGCTTTCAGGGATGATGAACACAGAACGGTGTCAGATGCGACCGTTGATGAAAGTCCGTCTCTCCATCACCCCCTCACCCCCTCACTCCGTCACTCCGTCACTCGTCCCCCCCAGCCTTTGGTCGAGCCCCTGACCAATCGCGAGCTTGATGTTCTGGAGCTGCTGCCCCAGCGGCTGAGCAACAAGGAAATCGCCGACAAATTGTTCATTTCACCTAAAACCGTAAAAAAACACCTGGAGAACATCTATGGGAAGCTCAATGTCAGCAGCCGGCGGCAGGCGGTTGAAAAAGCTGTTGCTTTAGGTATCCTCCCGTCTCGCTAGCCCGGCACAAGGGATAGCCATTGTCTTTCCAGCTGGTTCGATAATTTAAGATAATTCCTGAGCTTCTACCAACCTACCAATTATCCATCCGTTGTTAAAAATCTTAAAAATACGCCTTTTATAGGCCCTTTATACGACCTTTTGGCGGTTGTTCCATGGCTTAGAAGCCATTATGATCGGGTCACAAAAGTTTGGATGATCAAACCAGCATCGGAAAAATGGAGTTTTGAATCATGGTGCAGCCAGACAACCGAAAACGTTATCCATTCGACGGGCCGGGTATATACCGCATTTGCGTCCAAGGCTTCCTGCATGAAAACTGGTCTGAGAGACTGGCCGGTTTGCGCATAACGACAGGCAATTTTAAGGGGCAGGCGGTGACGGAATTAACCGGACAAATCTGCGATCAGGCAGAACTGGCCGGGGTGTTGAACAGTCTTTACGAACGGCACCTGACGATTTTACTGGTTGAATATCAGGACGAATAAAGGAGGAAAGGAGGTGGGTATCCAAGGCAAGGGTAAAACAATGAAGTTAAGGAGATTGATTATTCTATTCATGAAAGTAGGAGTAAACCATGAATCATAGACAATTTATCAAACGTTCAACGATGGCGTGCGCGGCCGTCACACTGCTGCCCGGACACTTGCCTGCACAAGCGGAAAAGGCTGCCGCCCCGGCATCCTCAGGTGCACCCGGGAGTGGTGGTATGGCGCCGGACTGGGTAAGGAACTTGCGCGAGTCCAATATGGACGGACTCGGGCCGGACGGCAAACCGGATCCTAATTACCCGGCTACCGGTACGGGCGCCTAGCGCGCCGATTAAGGAGGGAGTCATGCGTAAGAAGATCGATGAAAAAGGTGAAGAACGAGTAGTCGAGTCGAATCATGAGGACAGTCAGCGGTTCGGACGCCGGGATTTCCTGCGCGTGGGCGCACTCGGTGTCGCCGGTATTGCGGCGGGACTGAAAGCCGGCCCGGCCGCCGCACAGAGCGCGAGGGCGGGCAAGAAGCGCGTAGTGATTCTCGCTGACGCGCAGACGCACATGATGCCGGCCCTGGCGCGGGAGATGGCCCGGCGGAATCACGACCTTGTTCTGGGCGACGCCAAGGACGGCCTGGCCGATGAGCTGCGCAAGATGGGGGCGAAGGTGGAGGTGGTGCCGGAAACCGCCGACCAGACCAAGCCCGACACGATCCAGAAACTGGTCGATCGAGCCAAGAAGGCCTTCGGTGGCTTCGATTCCGCCTGTATCCGGACCGGTGTTCACGGGACCGGCAACCTCCTGGATTCAACGGCCGAAGACTGCGACACACAGTACGAAGGGAATTTCCGCTCGGTATTTTATGCGCTGAAGGCCTTGCTTCCGCCCCTGATCGAGCAGAAGTCCGGACAGGTCGTCATCAACACAAGCGCCGCCGGCGCACGGGTACAGAATTGGTTTGCGCTGTATGGCGCGACGCGCGCCGGGGCCAACGCGCTTATTCGGGCCGCGGGTCTGGAGGCTGCGCCTCATGGCGTCACTGTAAACGGCACCGGAACCTATGCGATGAACTACCCCAGCTTTCTGCACGATGTGGGCGCCGATAAGGACCCGGCAAAGCTCAAAGCAGTCACAGATCAGTTGCCGATGCGGAAGCTCTGCGAGCCCGAGGAGGCCGCACATTTCGTAGCAACGCTGATCGACGGCAAGGGGACCTTCCAAACGGCCCAGTTCTTCCCCATCGACGGCGGCTGGAGCTTCATGTGAGCCGCCTCGTTCCGGAAGAATGACGAACGTACTCATAACAGCCTGTAGCGCTCGGCCCATGGAGGGAGGCGAAGCTAACTACAAACAGATTGCCCATACGGGCAGAAGGAGTCAGCCATGAAACGCAGGAAATTCCTCAAGACCATACCGGTGGTAGCGCTGCTGCCCGCCCTTGTTAATGTACCTGGTAAGATTGCTGAAGCCGCTGGCGCGCAATCATCGAGCGGTAGTTCTGCGGCTGGGGGGAGAAGTCCCCGACAATCCAAAAGTTTCCGCGTCGCGGACAAGACCTACGACGATCCGGGGGCCTACGACGGCGTCCACTGCGACCAGTTCGGGATTGACCCCGAGGGCAAGCCCATCGCGGACAACCTGACCGGCACGGGCTCCGATGCCGGCCTGAAGGAGCACGACCCCGAGA
>JAIWHJ010000117.1:0-6020 GCA_048629695.1 Promethearchaeota archaeon | reverse complement strand
ACGGAAAGTTTATTTTTATATTTTAATGTCGTTTAATATTACATTGTCTTGGACGGATAAAATTTTACACGTAATTGTAAATAGATAATATGGAAATCAAAAAACTGCTGATTGAAAAAAAAGAGACGATTCTGGACAAATGGATTGACCAGGCGCTTGCAACCTATCCAGTCGAAGGATATAAAATTTTCAAGAGCCGTAAGGATCAATTTGCCAATCCCGTAGGTTTCGCCGTCAGATCCGGGCTGAGTAATCTGTACAAGGTTTTTTGCGGCGAGATGGAGATCGGCAGGGTTCCGGAAATTCTGGAATATTTCATCAAGATCCGGTCTGTTCAGGATTTTGCCCCTTCTGAAGCTGTCGGATTTATATTCACTTTAAAACGAATTGTAATAGAGGAATACAAACAGGAAAAAAAGGTGGACCCGGAGATTGAAGATCTACTTGTGTTTGAAGAGGGTATAGAAAAGACCGCGATGATGGTCTTTGATCTTTATATGGCCTCCAGGGAAAAGTTGAATCGTGTCAGGCTGAACGAGTTTACAACAGGAAGACACATTGTGACGGATTCAAAGTGTCCCACCAGCATAGTCAGCTTAAGCTTAAGAAAAGAAAAAGAAAAAGAAATATCATCGGGTAATTAATGTCCATTTATAATGGATTGGCACTAATGTATGGTAGAGGCATTTTACTCAAACTTGAAGCGAGGTAATAGTCAATGAAAATCCTGTCAATGAAAATCCTGAATCCCTTGGGTGCAGTGGTAGGGCTTGCCCTGATAGTGTTTTTGGGGTCGAATTTGGGGTCTTTTGTGAAAGGCATATTCGGGCTGATTCTGCCTTGGGCTGCTTTTCTAGCATTTATCATTTTCTTTGTCATGAAAATGATAGATTGGACCAGGACCCCTGTGCCGTTTCGAATCCCGACGACATGCGGCCAGCAGAAGTCACTTCCCTGGATCAAGCAGAACAAAATCGAGTGTCCGTCTGATAACTGCGGCGTCATTATGCGTATGGCTCTTGAAATCCTGTGCTTCCGTTCGCTGTTCCGGAATACCAAGGCCGAGATCCATGACGGACCTCAATTGGTTTACGGATCAAGCAAGTGGCTCTGGTTGTTCAGTATAATATTTCATTATTCATTTCTTGTAGTAGTCATAAGGCACATGCGGTTGTTTACCGACCCCATGCCGTTTTTTGTTCCGTTCTTTGAGTATTGGGACGGAATTCTCCAGTTGGGCGCCCCCACTCTTTATTTGAGTGGTGTGGGCCTTGTTTTCGGACTTACGGCACTTCTTTTGCGCAGGTTTATAAATCCACAGGTTCGATACCTTTCACTGGCGGCTGACTACTTTCCCCTGTTTTTAATTTTGGGCATTGCGTTATCGGGCATACTGATGCGCTACCTGGTACGTGTGGACATCACCGCGGTTAAGGGATTAACCGTGTTTCTCGCCAATCCAATCAGCTATCCATTCCCGGACCTGAGCGGTATCGGGGCCATTTTCTTTGTTCACGTGGTTCTCGTTTGTACTCTTTTGGTATACATTCCATTTAGCAAATTAATGCATATGGGCGGCGTTTTTCTGAGCCCCACCAGGAACTTGGCAAACAATTCAAGAATGGTACGCCACATTAATCCATGGAACGACCCGAAACTCACACCTCATTCCTATGAGGCATATGAGGATGAGTTCAGGGATGTTATGAAAGCAGCAGGAATACCAGTAGACAAGGAATAGGAAAATGACTTTTAATAAATATGCTGAAAAAGCACCGAAAGATCTAGGCGAACGGGTTGTCAAAGAACCTTCACTGATGACTGGGGCCATTCCTAAGATTCAGGATTGGAGGGATCTGCCGCCTGTAAAGTTTCAGACCGGCAACTACGGTTTTCCTCCTATGCCTGACAGGCTGGAATATATAGGACTGCCGAACCCCAGGGTCTGGAGCGCCCAGGATGAAGACTGGAAACTTCCTGAGAACTGGAAGGAGATAGTCCTTCAAGGCATGAGGGAAAGGCTGGATAAATTCCGGTCCTTTAAAATTTTTATGGACTGCTGTGTCAGATGCGGCGCTTGCGCCGACAAATGTCATTTCTTCCTCGGAACGGGTGATCCCAAAAATATGCCGGTTATGAGGGCTGAGCTGATCAGGTCGGTCTATCGAGGGGAATTTACTAAGGCGGGAAAACTCTTCGGCGAAATGGCAGGCGGACGGGAACTTACTCTTGATGTGCTGAAAGAATGGTTTATGTACGCATATCAATGTACTGAGTGCCGTCGTTGTTCAGTGTTCTGTCCGTATGGGATCGACACGGCCGAAATAACCATGATGATAAGGGAATTGCTGAATCTGCTGGGTCTTTCCATCAACTGGATTATGGATCCGGTCAAGAACAGTACCCGAACCGGTAATCATATGGGACTGCAACCTCATACCTATAAAGACAATGTCGCATACCTGTGTGAGGATATTGAAGAGATAACCGGAATAGACATTAAGCCCTCCTGGAACAGGAAGGGGGCGGAAATTTTATTCGTTGTACCTTCAGCGGATGTATTTGCAGAGCCCGGGATATATAACTGCATGGGTTATCTGCTCCTCTTTGAACACCTTGGGCTGGACTATACCTGGAGCACCTATGCGTCGGAGGGTGGCAACTTCGGGCTGTTCACAAGTAATGAGGTGATGAAGAAACTCAACGGCAAAATGTATGCCGAGGCCAAACGGCTTGGCGTTAAATATATAATGGGCGGTGAGTGCGGCCACATGTGGCGTGTTATCAACCAATATATGGATACAATGAACGGTCCTGCCGATTTCCTGGAGGTGCCCAAATCTCCAATTACCGGCACAGTTTTTGATAATGCCAAGTCTACGAAAATGATTCACATAAGTGAATTCACGGCGGATGCTATTTATCACGGCAAACTAAAACTTGATCCAAGCCGTAATGATCATCTGACTGTCACATTCCACGATTCCTGTAACCCTGCTCGCGCTATGGGAATTTTGGAAGAACCAAGATATATTTTGGATCATGTTGTAGATAAGTGGTATGAAATGCCGGAGAACACCATCCGAGAGAATACATTCTGCTGCGGAGCCGGCACAGGTCTTAATACCGAAGAAATCATGGAATTAAGGATGCGCTCAGGGTTGCCTCGCGCTAATGCCGTCAAGTATGTTCATGAAAAACATGGTGTAAACATGATGGCGTGTATCTGTGCCATTGACAGGGCTACACTCCTCTCCATGGTGGAATTCTGGACTCCGGGTGTGAACATTACCGGGTTGTCCGAATTGGTTGGGAATGCCTTGGTCATGGATGGAGAAAAACCAAGAGACCAGGGACTGCGTTTTGAAGATCTTGCAGCTCCAACGGGAGGGTGAAGCATATGCGTTTGTATGACGGAGGAAAAATAATAGCGGGACTGGTCATTTTCATCGGACTGCTCACGTTCCCGATCTGGTGGAACCACGGGGGCGAGAAGTCCATACCAAATCCTGAAAAACCCAAGAACGGCGCAACCGAATGTGTCAAGGACGTAGAATATATGCGGACAACGCATATGAAACTGCTAAACGACTGGCGGGATGAAGTTGTCCGGGATGGAGAGCGTAAGGACTTGGTCATTCAGGGAAAGACATACGAAAAAAGCCTTCAGAATGGCTGTATGAAATGTCATGCCAGTAAAAAGAAGTTCTGTGATGAGTGTCATAATTTTACCGCTGTAAAACCTTATTGCTGGGACTGCCATATTCAGCCTGAGGAGACAACGTAATGGATGTCAAAAGAAGAAAGTTCTTAAAGATTGCCGGACTCAGCGCCATAGCCGGAGTAGGGGCGCCTTCCGCATTAAATATGCTGTTTAAGGGCGAAGTGCAGGCGTCGTCCGGCGGACATGCGCCGGAACCTGCTCATGGAGCCGCGGTCCAATCAGGAAAGCGCTACGGCATGGTTATCGATGTTAAAAAATTTGACGAACACCCGGCACTGGTTCAAAAATGTATAGACGCATGCAATAGTACTCATAATGTTCCTGAATTCCCTAATCCAAAGGACGAGATTAAGTGGATATGGAAGGAGACTTATGAGCATGCCTTTCCTGAACACAGTCATTACAAGAAAAACGATAAAATTCATCATTTACCGTTTCTTATTTTATGCAACCACTGTGACAATCCACCATGCGTGAGGGTCTGCCCCACAAAGGCGACCTTTAAAAATGAAGACGGTATCGTGATGATGGATTATCATAGGTGTATCGGATGCCGTTTCTGCATGGCCGCATGTCCATACGGAGCACGAAGCTTTAACTGGCGTGACCCAAGAGGAAAAGATGAGCACGAAAATCCGTTCATCAAGAAGACGAATCCTGAATTTCCTACACGTATGCGCGGGGTTGTGGAGAAATGTAATTTCTGCGCCAAGCGGTTGAAAAAGGGACTGCAGCCGGCATGCGTTGAGGTATGTGCAGAACAGAAGGCGATGATCTTCGGTGATATGAATGACAAAAATTCCGAGATATCAAAGGTGTTGCGTGAAAAATTTACTATTCAGCGCAAACCTACAGTAGGGTCGAATCCTTCCGTTTTTTATATCATCTAATCCTAAGGTAAAATATCATGATTGAAAAAGCGTTTGTCGGAGATAAGAAATACTGGGTGTGGATCAGCATTCTGCTTGGTATAATCACAGTGGGAGTCTTTTGCTATTTATACCAGTACAGTTATGGTCTTGGCGCCACCGGTATGAGCCGTGATGTGTCATGGGGAATATATATATCTCAATTCACATTTTTAGTTGGTGTGGCTGCGTCGGCAGTTATGCTGGTTCTGCCTTATTACGTACATGATTTCAAGGTGTTTGGACGAATTACGATTCTGGGTGAATTTGTTGCTATTTCTGCTGTTACCATGTGTCTTCTCTTCATCATGGCAGACCTTGGGCAACCTATACGCGGACTCAATGTTATTTTTCATCCCACACCCGGATCAATTTTGTTCTGGGATATGATAGTCCTGAACGGATATCTTTTTCTAAACCTTCTTGTTGGATGGTGGGTTCTTACTGCTGAACAAAAACAGGTTGCGCCGCCAAAGTGGATCAAGCCCTTTATCTATCTTTCCATCCCCTGGGCAGTTTCTATTCACACGGTTACAGCGTTTCTGTACTGCGGTCTTCCCGGTCGTCATTTCTGGCTCACCGCCATCCTGGCGCCCCGTTTTCTCGCATCTGCATTCTGCGCCGGCCCCGCACTCCTGATATTTCTGTGCATTATAATCAGGAGGTTTACAAAGTTCGACGCTGGTGATGTAGCTATTCAAAAACTGGTAAGCATTGTAATTTATGCCGGTCTTATTAATTTCTTCTTTGTGGGCCTGGAGTTATTTGTCGGTTATTATAGTAACATGCCGGGACATATTCATACGCTGGAGTACCTGTTCTTTGGTCTTGACGGATATAGTAAGCTGGTTCCCTGGATGAGGGCCTCAGTTGTAATGGGCATGTTTGCCTTGGTACTGTTTGCTCTTCCCAAGACCCGGCATGATGAGCGCTGGCTCATTGTTTCAAGTGTCCTGATATTCTTCTCACTCTGGATAGACAAGGGCCTGGGATTGGTTCTCGGCGGCTTTGTTCCCAATATGACGGAAGGTATCACTGAATATTATGTGACCTTGCCTGAAATTTTTATCACTCTCGGAATTTGGTCAATCGGCGCTCTTATACTGACCGTGCTTTACAAAGTTGCGATCTCAGTCAAGCTGACAAAAGAAGAAACCTGATAAAAAATATATCAACTGTTACACCCAAGCAGGCCCACGGCAGATGTCCGTGGGCCTGCTTTTTTTTGGAATGATGAATGATGAATTATGAACAGGAATGAGAATGTTGAAATGTTTGAGATTTTAGCGCAGTAATTGTAAATATTCGGCTTGTATGGCAACATCACAAAAAACTCGGTCTGTAAATGTTTGGCAGCGCACCCCAAGGGCACTTCCTGTGGAGTGCTG
>JAIWHJ010000116.1:0-6067 GCA_048629695.1 Promethearchaeota archaeon | reverse complement strand
ATAGTCTGCATGACTTCATGTAGGGTCTACATAAAGCGCGTCGGGGTGCGCTCTCCCCCACCCTACCCACTACTTAAAACCGCAATCAGCAGGCGTACATGCCAGTGCATGAACGTGGTGCATGATCATTCATTATCGAAGATGCGCGTCACTATCTCATTGTAGGTTAGACTTCCTTCATACACCGGTGGAATTTTAAGGGTAGTCGAGACCGCTTTATAGTTTGTGTTTGCAGTACCGCGCTCATCGCCAGTCCAATCTTTGAAAGCTAAATCCCCTCTCAGTGTCTTCAACATCAGCGTATAATAGGAGTTCCTGAATGTCATCGGTTCAATTGTTACATCCACCCCTGCTATTTTAGATACGCCTTCGAGGAGTGTGCCGCGCCACGAATCAAGCGATAAATAGCTCGCTGTATTGGTGGGTGTTCTGGACATACCGAGAAGGGCGCAACGGTCGAATACATAGTCAGTATCTTTTACATTCTTATGCTTCGTATCGTTCCTATATGCAACAATCTGGTTGCGCAATTTCCTTGAAATACGTAGAAAGTCATTATCAGGTATTTCTTTGTGTCCAGAAACAACACTCTTCAGTGAAAATAACCCCCTTTTCTCATCTTCTTCTGTATTCACCAGATCTAACCGGTACACTGATTTACCATCTGTGGTCTGCGCATCCTTTTTGTCGGTACGGAAATGCCCCCACCGGATTGCTTTGAGAAATGTATATCGAAGACCGGTTTCACGAGATATGCGTAGGCAAATTTCGAGCAGTGGCAGGTCTTTATTTATGGCAGGGATTTTAGATGCTTTTACAGTGTGGAGCTTCCCATATATCTTGCTCATATCGCCGCTAACCGCTATAACCTTACTCCTTGATAATGCCACATCCAGATTGAATGCTTCTCTTGGCAGGTCTTTCTCTGAGGCAGGAGGTTTATATTTAGGTATTTTTCCAAGAGGTTGTAGATACTTGCACCTGTGTTTATTCACTTGGTCGTCTATGAGGTAATCACAGGTCTCTACGATCGTTGCGCCGTGAGCTTTCACTGTTTCCGTCCGGATACCTCTGATCTTTGCCATGTCAACGCGATAGGACTTGAACACATCCACATCCACGTCAGATATGTCCATGCCGGTGGAATATAGGTACGCCAAAAATGTTCCAGCATGACCGAATTTTCTTATGTATGCTGCATTGGCTCCATCACAATGCGATGCAAATTTCATGAAAAGTTCAGCTTGATCGATCAGATCGGGTGGAACTAACTCGCCTGCAGAACGAAGCTTATTAGCTTTAGCTTCTAAAGCTCTAAACTTTTTCGTTATGTACCAATACAGACCTTTAAGTATTATTGTTTCAGTGTCTTTCGCTCGTGCCATCCCCTCTTTATCATTCTCTTTAAGGGCTGCGCGTTTAGCACCTTTTACTTTCTCTAAGGCATCGGCTGCTTCTTCTGCGTATTTATCGACAATATCCTTAAGCTTACCCAATGCAACTTTATAATGTGCTTCAAGTTCCAGTTTAGTCGTCTCATCCGCTGTTTTAGTGTCATGTTTAAAGTGTTCTCCGAGCACCTCGGGATATACTTCAGAAAAATACCGTGAGCGGATCGAGCGCGCACGGGAGATCGTCCCCGACATCAGGCTTATGAGCGATTTCATTATTGGATTTCCCGGTGAAACAGACCGCGACGCGCTGCTCGGTGGCGAGCAGCTCCGTCGTCGTGAACAACCGGTCCACGCTCCCGGGGAACATCGTTCCATCACGGCGCCGCATCAACCGGGCCGACCTGGATCCCACGGCCGTGTCGCCTGACCGTGCAGGCTGTTCAGCTCCTTCAGCTTCCGCGACTGTGAGGTCCTTTCCGGCGTCGGGTTCTGCAACGTCGTCGTGTCTGGGGAGGATCGGTACGACGTCACGAGTGACAAGGAACGATACGGCGAGGGCTTCGATCTCACCCCTCGTGCCACCGTCGGGGAGCGACCCGGCGATCTCTTTGATGACCTCCGCTTCGGCGAACGTCGACGCCTGCGCCGTCAACCCGTCAGGCGACGCCAGAGCCTCGAACAGCGCGTCGGGGTCGGTCGGCGTGGCATGTCGACGGTGGCCGGTGAGCGTGGCGCTGCCGACGCCGAGCGAGACATCCGGGGATTTGCAATCAAATTCTATACCGAAGAAGGAAACTGGGATCTGGTAGGCAATAACACGCCCGTATTTTTCCTGCGTGATCCCCTCAAGTTCCCCGACCTGAATCACGCAGTCAAGCGGGACCCCCGCACCAACCTGCGAAGCGCCCGCAACAACTGGGATTTCTGGACCTCGCTGCCGGAGGCGCTGCACCAGGTCACCATCGTCATGAGTGATCGGGGTATTCCCGCTTCCTTCCGCCATATGCACGGGTTCGGTAGCCACACCTTCAGTCTTATCAATAAAAAGAACGAACGGTTCTGGGTCAAGTTTCACTTCAAAACGCAGCAGGGAATCAAAAACCTGACCGATGAAGAGGCCGCCAAAGTCGTCGGCATGTGCCGGGAAAGCAACCAGCGGGATCTATACGAGAGCATCGAGAAGGACGATTTTCCCCGGTGGACCATGTATATCCAGGTGATGCCGGAAAAGGAAGCGGCCACCTGTCCCTACAACCCCTTTGACCTGACCAAGGTCTGGTTCCACAAGGATTACCCCATGATTGAGGTGGGCGTCATGGAACTGAACCGCAACCCTGAAAACTATTTTGCCGAGGTGGAACAATCGGCCTTCAATCCGGCTGCCATTGTTCCCGGTATTGGGTTTTCACCGGACAAGATGTTGCAGGGACGTCTTTTCTCCTACCACGACGCCCAACTCTATCGGCTCGGTGTGAATCACCACCTGATCCCGGTCAATGCCTCCCGCTGCCCATTTCACAGTTATCATCGCGACGGTGCCATGCGGGTTGACGGCAATTATGGCAGCACCCTTGCTTACGAGCCGAACAGTTACGGCGAGTGGCAAGAACAGCCGGATTTTGCCGAACCGCCGCTGAGCTTGGAAGGGGCCGCCGACCACTGGAATCATCGCGAGGACGACGATTACTACTCCCAACCGGGCAAACTGTTCCGCCTCATGAGTGCAAAGCAGCAGAAGGTACTTTTCGGCAACACGGCCCGGGCTCTCGGTGACGCGCCGGAAAAGATTAAGTTGCGCCACATCGGCAACTGCATGAAGGCCGACCCGGCTTACGGCAAGGGGGTGGCAAAGGCACTGAAAATCCCGGTAAGCAAGATACCCAAATAGTCAGTACAGCCAGGGACCATCTTTTATAGTTTCGGATACTATATTTGCGGCTCAAGCCTTGACACGAAGTTTAGCCTGTGGCAAAAGAGGCCTGCCTGAGGTTTTGGGCTGCACATCATTTCGATATAAAATGAATTGAACATTCGAAAAATTTGATATCCTTAAAAGGAGTGCAACAATATGGCAAGAGTATGTGAAATATGCGGGAAAAAACCCATGAGCGGCAATAATGTGAGCCATGCTCACAATCTCACAAAGCGACGCTTTTACCCTAATTTGCAGCAGGTTCGTGCCGTCCGGAATGGCGGTGTCAAGAGAATCAGGGTATGCACACGGTGCATCCGCTCGGGCCTAGTGGAAAAACCGGCCTGAGTACATCTACCCCAAGAAAAAACCCCTAACTTCTACTGTCAAGCGGCAAGGCGACTAACTTTTATGACGTGCCTGATCTTTTTGATCAAGTTGGTCACATTTGCCAGATGGTCGGCGCCTGATACAGAGATAGTGAAATAACAATCCGCCCGCTTGTCTGCCCGGGTGTTGACCTTGGCATCCAGGATATTGGCTGCACCCTGGCTTATAGCCGCAGTAATATTGGCCAAAAGGCCTATCTTGTCGTCACACAGCACATGAATCCTCACTGGGTAAAGCTCATCACTCTCCGGAGCCCATTCCAATTCGATCCGCCGCTCTGAATCCATGTTTAGAGCATTGAGGCAACTGGTGCGGTGAACCGTTATCCCTTGACCTCTGGTGATATATCCAACCACAAGATCACCCGGCAAGGGAGAGCAGCAATTGGCAAAGCGAACCAGTATGTCGTCGACGCCTCTTACCAATATGCCTGACTTTGCTTTTTTTCCCTTAATACGCTGTTTCAGCCTGTCGACAATGGTCTCTTTTTCGTCCTTGATCTCAGCTTTCGGGAGCAAGTACCGGGCTACCTGCAGAGGGGTTACCTTGCCGTATCCAACGCTTGCAATCAGGTCGTCAGGGGTTTTGTAGCCAAGATCGTGTACCGCTTTTGCCATCTCATCTGATTTCAGAAACTTATTCAGGCTTAAATGGTACTTGCGCAGTGCCTTCTCGCACATCTCACGTCCCAGCGCCAGACTCAGTTTCCTTTCCTCCCGCTTGATGTGCTGGCGCAGTTGAGATCGGGCCTTGGCTGTCTTGACAAAGCTCAGCCAATCTTTGCTGGGCTGGTGATTGGGCGATGTGATAATTTCGACCCTTTGGCCGGTATTCAGCTCATACTTTAACGGAACCATTCGGCCATCCACCTTGGCCCCAGTACACTGGCGTCCCACCTCAGTATGGATCGCATAGGCAAAATCCACTGGAGTGGACCCTTTGGGGAAGGCCAACACATCGCCCCTTGGTGTGAATACATACACCTCATCAGGAAAAAGTTCGATTCGCACGCTTTCCATGAATTCGTCGGGGTCCTTGAGGTCTTTCTGTTCTTCTACCAGTTTCCTAAGCCACTGAAAGGCAGCCCCCGCCTTTTGATCAAAGCCGATTTTCTCCTTATACTGCCAGTGAGCCGCAATGCCGTCCCTGGCTACACGATCCATCTCCTTCGTGCGAATCTGAATCTCCACCCGCTCCCCCAAAGGTCCGATCACCGTGGTGTGGAGAGACTGGTACATATTGGGCTTGGGGATACCAATGAAATCTTTGAAACGTTTGGGTATAGGCTTCCATATTGAATGGATGATCCCGATGGCCTGGTAGCACTGCGGCACCGCATCTAGAATAATACGAAAGGCGAGGAGGTCATACACCTCCTTAAAATCGACGCCTTGGTTCATCATCTTCTGATAGATGCCATAGAAATGTTTGTGGCGGCCATTGACCTCACAGGAAAGTTCGGCTTCCGCCATCTTTGTCTCTATAATGTTTCTTATTGTGTTGATATGCTCTTTTTGCTCGTACTTTTTCTTTGCCACCTGGTCGACGATCTCGCGATACGGCTGCGGAAAAAGATACATGAACGCTATATCTTCTAGTTCCGTCTTAATCCAGTAGATACCGAGACGACTGGCAAGTGGTGCATAAATATCAAGGGTTTCCTGGGCTATATTGATTTGCTTTTTCTCGTTTTGAAACTGAAGGGTGCGCATGTTGTGCAGCCGATCGCACAGCTTTATCAGGATAACGCGTATATCATCTGCCATGGCAAGAATCATCTTTCGGATATTTTCGGCCTGACGGGCCTCAGAACTCCGAAATGCCAGACCACTCAGCTTGGTCACGCCCTCCACAATGTGGGCCACCGGTTCACCAAACAACCTGGTCAAGTCTTCCATGGTTGCTTTTGTGTCTTCCAGGGCATCGTGCAGAAGGCCCGCTACGACACTAACAGGGTCCAACTTCAAATCGGTCAGTAGTCCGGCGACCTCCAGCGGGTGAGAGAGATAAGGCTCTCCGGAAAGACGCACCTGGCCTTCATGGATTCGTGCCGAGTAAATATATGCCCTTTCCACGAGGTCCAGGTCTGCCTCCGGGTGGTAGGCACTGATGCGGTCCAGGATGTCAGTGATGCGGATCATAAGTCTGGATACTGGATGCTGGCCAACAAAGAGGACCAGCGTTTAATTTTTTTCTAGTGATCATCCAGAAATGGTAGATTTTGTCCCGAGACAAGGCCGCCCCAGAGAAATATGCTTCGCATTTCACAGGGCAGGCACAAAGGTTGCTACCGCAGACGTAGCAGCGCTACGTTGAGGATAGAAACCTGCGGAGAACGCGGTATCGGGGCAAAAGATGCCGTTTCCGGATG